>DMZT01000123.1 GCA_003484865.1 Stenotrophomonas sp. | reverse complement strand
CAGGCTACCCACCGGCCTCTCGACAGATCTTGATGTGGCGGATGGAAGCGCTCGTGCTGCTGAGTCCACTCGGGGCACCTGCTCGCCCAACAAAAACGCCCGGCGGAAGCCGGGCGTTCTGGTCAGCGCACTGCGGTGGGTTACACCACGGTGTTGTTGGCGGCGCGCAGGGCGGCGATGCGCTCGTCCAGCGGGGGGTGGCTCATGAACAGCTTCTTGGCAGCGCCGCCGGCGATGCCGAAGGCGGCGATCTGGGTCGGCAGGGTGCTCTGGCCGTGGTTGACCTTGAGGCGTTCCAGGGCGGCGATCATTTTCTGGCGGCCGGCCAGGTGGGCGCCACCGGCGTCGGCGCGGAATTCGCGGTGACGGGAGAACCACATGGAGATCATGGTGGCGAACAGGCCGAACACCATTTCCAGGACGAACACGATGATGTAGTACGCAAAGCCGCGGCCGCCGCCTTCGCGGTTGCCGGACAGGGCGCTGTCGATGAAGCCGCCGACGATGCGGGCCAGGACGATCACGAAGGTGTTGAGTACGCCCTGCAGTAGGGCCATGGTGATCATGTCACCGTTGGCGACGTGGGCGATTTCATGGCCGAGCACGGCTTCGGCTTCGTCTTCGCTCATGTTGTGCAGCAGGCCGGTGGACACCGCGACCAGGGCCTTGTTGCGGTTGGCGCCGGTGGCGAAGGCGTTGATCTCCGGGCCTTCGTACACGGCCACTTCGGGCATGCCGATGCCGGCTTCACGGGCCTGGCGCTCCACGGTGGCCAGCAGCCAGCGCTCGGTCGGGTTGCGCGGCTCGGTGATCACGACGGCGCCGGTGGAGCGCTTGGCCATGAACTTGGAGAGCAGCAGGGAAATGAACGAGCCGCCGAAACCAAAGATGGCCGCGAAGACCAGCAGGCCGCTCATCTTGTTGGGATCGACGCCCACTACCGACATCACGATGCCGGCCAGGATCAGCACCGCAAAGTTGGTCAGCAGGAAGAGAGCAATGCGACTGAACATGGGAAAAGGACGCTCATGGGAGGTTGATGAGTGCAAATCTGCGGGGACTTCAGCTTGAATTCAAGTCGCAAACTGACCGACGATTCATAGTCCATGTCTGATTCCTCCTATTACGGGCGCTTTGCGCCCTCGCCTACTGGCCCCCTGCACCCCGGCTCGCTGCTGGCGGCGCTCGGCAGCTGGCTGCTCGCCCGCCACGCCGGCGGCCAGTGGCTGGTGCGGGTGGAGGACGTCGATCCTCCTCGAACGGTGCCTGGCGCGGTGAGCGGCCAACTGGCCGCACTCGCCGCCTTCGGGTTGCGCAGTGACGGGCCGATCGTCCATCAGAGCCAGCGCGATGCGCTGTACCAGGGCGCGCTGGACCGCCTGCTGCGCGAGGGCAAGGCATTTGCCTGCCATTGCAGCCGCAGCGAGCTGGCTGCGCAGGGCGGCATCCATCACCACTGCGTGGCCCGCGCCGCCCGTGCGCAACCGGCGGTGCGGCTGCGGGTAGCGCCGGGCAGCGTGGTGCGATTCGACGACGGCTTGCAGGGCCGGATCGTGCAGGACGTGCACGCCGAGGTCGGCGACTTCGTGCTGCGCCGGGCCGACGGTTACTGGGCGTATCAGCTGGCAGTGGTGGTCGACGATGGCGCGCAGCATGTGACCGACGTAGTGCGCGGGGCGGACCTGCTCGATTCCACGCCGCGCCAGATCCTGCTGCAGCAGGCCCTGGATTTGCCGACACCGCGCTACCTGCATCTGCCGCTGCTGCTCGGCCCGGAGGGGCGCAAGCTCTCCAAGTCCGAGGCGGCGCTGCCGGTGGATCCCGCCCAGCCGCTGCCAGCGCTGCGGCGGGCATGGGCGCAGCTGGGCCAGGATCCGGCGATCGGTGCAGGGGCCGATGAGGTGGGCGGGTGGCTTCAGCAGGCGGCCGATGGCTTCGATCCGGCGCGATTGCCACCGGGCGACATTCCGCTGCCGCACGGCGCCGGCGCGGGCGCCCCTTTTGCCCGCTGATGTTGCAGAATCCTGTTCCCCCTTGTTCGCCCTGCCTTTCGGAGTAGCTGCTCATGACATCTCGCGTCGCACTGGTCACCGGTGGTACCGGCGGTATCGGTACTGCCATCTGCCAACGCCTGGCCGACCAGGGCCATCGGGTCGCCACCAACTACCGTGACGAAGCCAAAGCCAAGGCCTGGCGCGAGAAGATGCTGGCGCGCGGCTGCGATGTGGCGATCTTCCCGGGCGATGTGTCCGACCCCGGCACCGCCGAAAGCATGGTGCAGGCTGTCGAAGCGGCGCTGGGCCCGGTCGAGATCCTGATCAACAACGCCGGCATCACCCGCGACACCACCTTCCACCGCATGCGTGCGGACCAGTGGCACGACGTGATCAACACCAACCTCAATTCGGTGTTCAACGTCACCCGCCCGGTCATCGAGGGCATGCGCCGCCGCGGCTGGGGCCGGGTCATCCAGATCAGCTCGATCAACGGCCTGAAGGGCCAGTACGGCCAGGCCAACTACGCCGCCGCCAAGGCCGGCATGCACGGCTTCACCATTTCGCTGGCCCGTGAGAATGCCGGCTTCGGCATCACCGTGAACACGATTTCGCCGGGCTATGTGGCCACCGACATGGTGATGGCCGTGCCGGACGAAGTGCGCGCCAAGATCATCGCCGACATCCCCACCGGCCGCCTCGGCAAGCCGGAAGAGATCGCCTACGCAGTGGCCTTCCTGGTCAACGAGGAAGCGTCCTGGATCACCGGCTCCAACCTGGACATCAACGGCGGCCACCACATGGGGTGGTAAGCGCCGAAAATGCTGCACTCCATGTTGCGCAACATAAATGCGGCCCCTTGCTACCTATGGCGGTTGCATAGGCTGCTGCACTGCGCCATGCTGCGCGCCTACTGTGATGAGTGACTGCTTCATGGCTGCGACCCGCATTATCAAGAAGTACCCGAACCGCCGGCTCTACGACACGGAAATCTCCAGCTACATCACCATAGAGGATGTGCGCCAGCTGATCCTGGACGGTGAGGACTTCGAGGTGCGTGACGCCAAGAGCGGCGATGACCTGACCCGCTCGGTGCTGCTGCAGATCATCGCCGACCAGGAGCAGGACGGCGAACCGATGCTGTCCACCCAGCTGCTCAGCCAGCTGATCCGCTTCTATGGCGACTCGCTGCAGGGCTTCATGGGCAACTATCTGGAGCGCAGCATGCAGGTCTTCCTGGACCAGCAGCAGCAGTTCCGCCAGCAGATGGGCAATCTGCTCGGCCAGACCCCCTGGGCGATGATGAACCAGCTGACCGAGCGCAACATGGAGATGTGGCAGGACTTCCAGCGCAACATGGGCGCCGGCTTCGGCGGCCGCCCGGGTGGCACCGGGACGGGTACCGGCACGGGCACGGGTACCGGCAAGAAGCCGGAAACGCCGCCACCGGGCGCAGGCAAGACCCGCCGCTGAGCCCACGCTCGGCGCAGTAAAGAAAAAGGCGCTGCCCTCGGGCCGCGCCTTTTCTCGTTTCAGGGTCCGGCGACGTCATCGACGCCGTGCGGTCGGCCCTATCGCCGTCCAGCCGCGCGCATCAGCGCTTGGGCTTGGCGCAGCCGGTGCAGACGCGCTCCACCTTGTAGCCCTTGGCGCGCAGCTTTTCGACCACACCGTCGTTGCCGAGCAGGTGCAACGTGCCCACCACCACCATCGTGCCGCCCTGCCCGGCCTGCAGATGCTGCTGCAGCTTGGGCACCCAGGCATCGTTGCGGTCGGTGTTGATGCGCTTGTACAGCTGCGGGTACTGGCCGCGCATTTCGGTGGCCATCGAGGTCCACAGCAGCTTGTCGTCGCCGCGGCGCCAGGCGTCATGCAGCTTGCGCCCCATCTCGTCGCCCTTGCCGGCCTGCTCCAGCGCTTCGGCCACCATCTGCTGCTGCTCCTTGGCCGACATCCCCGACAGCACCGCGATCTGGGTATCGATGTCTTCCAGCCCGGCGGTCGCCTTGCCGGCACTCGCGGCGCGGGTCATGAAATGTCGATCCAGGCCGAGCGCGGGGTCCAGCCCCATTTTGGTGAACTGACTCAGGGTGATCGTCAGGCCGACGAACCACGGCTTCATGCCCTGCAGCTGGGCCAGCGGCAGCTTGTTCTCCTGCGCATAGGCCTGCAGCCTGGTCCAGGTCGCGGCGTCCAGATCGCGTTTCAGCTCCGAGCCATCGGTGCGCATCGCGGCCTGCACCATTTTCTGTGCCAGCTGCGGCGATTCCATGTCCTGCGGCGACAGCTCGAACACCACCCGCTGGGACGCCGTGAACGCCTGATCGACATCGGCAGAGAGCGGGTAATCGCTCGGCTGCAGCAGATGGAACGACCCCAGCAGATACAGGCGGCTGTCGCCCGGGCCGGTCACCTTCCACAGCAGCGGGACCGGCGGGGTGGCTTTCGCCGCTGCCGGCGCGCTCGGCGGCGCGGGGCGCGCTTCGGCGCCGCCCGTACCGACCAACAGGCTCGCCGCGATCAGCAACGGGGACACGACACGCGACAACATCAAGATCATCAAGCCTCTCCTTCAGGGGCGTGGTACGCCTGCTCACCGGCGTCCACACGCAGGTCCAGGCGGTTTTCAGGGGGGGTCAGCGGACAGGTCGCGAACGGGGTGAACGCGCACGGCGGGTTGTAGGCGTGATTGAAATCGATCACCACCCGGCCCTGCGCGTCGGGCGCGGGCAGATCCAGATAGCGGCCGGCCGGATAGCTGCCGTGGCCGCTGGTGCGATCGCCAAAGATCACGAACAACTCGCGGCCAGGCTCGCCGATCGTCTCCAGTCGCCAGGTGCGGCCATCGCGCTCGAATTCCAGCGTGCCGGCATTGGGCAGGTTCGTGGTCAGCCCGGTGATGTCCACGATCGGCAGCGTCTTGCCGGCCGGATGTGGCACGAAGCGCGCAGTGATGCGCCAGGACGGCCCCCCCGGCCAGTACGTCAGGCCGGTGAAGTTCGTTCGCGAGGGCGCATCGGCGTGCTTGACCCGCAGCGCGAAGCGCTCACCGCGATGCATCAGGCTGAGCCGGCCCTTGTCGTCATCGAAGGCGATGACTGTCGGCGTTGGATCGCGATCACTGAAGAAGCGGATGCGGCCGGTGACCGGCTTGCCCTCCACGCGCATCGGCACGCCACGCTCCGGCGTGAACCAGACGGTGCTGCCCTCGCGCGCGACCATGCCGAGCTTGTCGGGGCCGACCGCCAAACGGATGCCGCTGCCCGGCCCACGCCCGATGTAGTGCGCCTTGTACTCCAGCCAGTGCAGGCCAACCAGGCTGGTCCAGCCATCGGCGGCGTGCAGCGCTTCATAGCGCTGTTGGCGCCACTGCTGCTGTTCGGCCTCGAAGGCCGGATCGACCGCCACGTTCGCCGGTGCCGCCTCATTCTTTTCGCCGCATCCCGACACGCTCACTGCCAGCAGCAACGCGGCGACCCACACTCCCCAGTGCTTCATGACCTTCCTCTCAACGTCCGCGCAGGAACCAGCGGTCGATTTCCGCCAGCGAAAAACGCGCCCAGGTCGGTCGGCCGTGATTGCACTGACCCGAGCGTTCGGTAATTTCCATGTCCCGCAGCAGGCCGTTCATTTCCGGCACGGTCAGGCGCCGGTTGGCGCGCACCGCGCCGTGGCAGGCCATGGTGGACAGCAGTTCGTCGCGGGCACTGGCAATGCGTCGGCTCTGCCCATGCTCGCGCAGGTCGGTGAGCACGTCGCGCAGCAGCGCTTCGGGTTCGGCATTGGCCAGCAACGCCGGAATGCTGCGTACGTGCAGTGAACCGGGGCCGGCGCGGGTGATCTCAAAGCCCAGCGAGGTCAAGGTTTCGGCCTCGCGCTCGGCGGTGTCGGCATCGCGTTCGCCCACCGCCAGGGTGATCGGCACCAGCAGCGGCTGCGCATGCAGGCCCATGCCATCGTGTGCGGTTTTCAGGCGTTCGTAGCCGATGCGTTCGTGCGCCGCGTGCATGTCCACCACGATCAGGCCTTCGGCGTTCTCGGCCAGGATGTAGATGCCATGCAACTGCGCGATCGCATAACCCAGCGGCGGCACGCCACTGTCGGCTGCGGTCATCGGCAGGCCGTTTTCGGTCGGCATGGGCGGCAGGCTGCCGGTCGCTGCGGTACCGCCCGGCGCGCCATACAGCGCTGCATAGGCGGACGGCGCATCGGCCACGCGCAGCCCCAAGGGGGATTGCTGCGGGCGCCAGTCGCCGCCCATGCCGCCGCCTGCTCCGTTGCCGGCGAGCGCATAGCCGGTGCTGCCGGCGGACGGCAGGCCGTAGGCCGGCGCCGCGGTAGCGACACTCTCGGTGGCATGCACCTGGGGACCGGCCGCGGTCATGCCGGCACGGGTGTCGGCCAGCGCTTCCTTGAGCGTGCGGTAGACGAAATCGTGGATCAGGCGCGAGTCGCGGAAGCGAACCTCATGCTTGGCCGGGTGCACGTTGACGTCCACGCGGGTCGGATCGAGTTCCAGGAACAGCACGTACGCCGGCTGACGGCCATGGAACAGCACGTCGCCGTAGGCCATCTTCACCGCATGGGCGACACTGCGATCGCGCACCGAACGGCCGTTGACGTACAGGTACTGCTGATCGGTGCTGGCCCGCGAATAGTGCGGCTGCGCGATCCAGCCGTGCAGGCGCAGACCGGCCCCGCTGTGATCCACCCGCAGCGCCTGGTTGGCGAAGTCTTCGCCCAGTGTTTCGCCCAGGCGCGTATCCGAGTACAGGTCGCCGGGCTTGTAGCGGCGCGAGGGTTTGCCGTTGTGCGACACGCGCAGCTCGACATCCGGGCGCGCCAGCGCGAGCGAGCGCAGCCACTCTTCGATATGGCCCAGCTCGGTGCGCTCGGCGCGCAGGAACTTGCGGCGCGCCGGTACGTTGTAGAACAGCTCGCGCACTTCCACCGTGGTGCCGGGCGCATGCGCACGCGGCGTGACTTCGCCCAGCCGACCGCCTTCGATCTGCAGGGCCGAACCGTGCTCGTCGATGGCGCGGCGCGAGCTCAGGGTGAAGCGGCTGACCGAGGCGATCGAGGGCAGCGCTTCGCCGCGGAAGCCGAGCGTCGCCACCGATTCCAGATCATCCAGGCTGGCGATCTTGCTGGTTGCATGCCGCGACACTGCCAGCGGCAGCTCTTCCGGGGCGATGCCGCCACCGTCGTCGCGGATGCGGATCAGCCGCACACCGCCCTCTTCCAGGTCGATATCCACGCGGGTGGCGCCGGCGTCCAACGCGTTTTCGACCAGTTCCTTGACCACCGACGCCGGGCGTTCGACCACCTCGCCGGCGGCGATCTGGTTGATCAGGATCTCAGGGAGTTGGCGGATGCTCATGCGCACCTCCGGGCAGTGGAGGTGGCAGGCGTGGCAGCGGTGGGAATTCGGGAAACGGACGTCATCCCGTGATGATAGCGTGCGCCGGGCGGTGCAGCCCGGAGGGGTTACTTGCTGCCGCCCGCCACGGTGCCGGCGGCATCGATTTCCGCCTGGGCGCGCGCGGCGTACAGCGTGCCCGGCGGCGGCTGACGGCTGAAGAAGGTGTGCACACCGTCCAGCACCGCGCCGGCGATCTGGCGCTGGTAGGCCGGATCGATCAGGCGGCGCTCTTCATCCGGGTTGGAGATGAAGGCGGTTTCGACCAGCATCGCCGGCATGTCCGAGGTGCGCAGTACCGCGAAGTTCGCACGCTCGATATTGGGCTTGTGGTTCTTGCCGATCCGCTTCAGGCCGCCCAGCACATGCCCGGCCGCGTCTTCGGAGGCCTTCATGTAACCGCTCTGGGCCAGATCCAGCAGCACGTTGGCCAGGGTGCCTTCGGTCTGCTGCAGGCGCACGCCACCGACCAGATCGGCGGCGTTTTCCTTGTCGGCCAGCCAGCGCGCACGCTGCGAGGAGGCGCCCTTGGTGGAGAGCACGTACACCGAGGAGCCGGTCGCGGCCCGGTTCTCGGCGGCATCGGCGTGGATCGAGATGAACATGTCGGCCTTGGCCGCACGCGCCTTCTGCGCCAAGCGCGCGATCAGTTCTTCCACCTTCTTGCCGACGATCATCATCATGTCGGCGAATTCGTCGATGAAGATGACGATGAAGGGCAGCGTCTCCAGCGGGCGCGGGGCCTCGCCGAGTTCCGGATTGGGCTTGAACAGCGGGTCCATCATCGGCTGCCCGGCGTCCTGGGCATCCTTGACCTTCTTGTTGAAGCCGGCTAGGTTGCGTACGCCCACCGCGCTCATCAGCTTGTAGCGCCGCTCCATTTCGGCCACGCACCAGCGCAGGCCGTTGGCGGCCTCCTTCATGTCGGTGACCACCGGCGCCAGCAGATGCGGGATGCCCTGGTAGACGCTCAGCTCGAGCATCTTCGGGTCGATCATCAGCATCCGCAGGTCTTTCGGCGAGGCCTTGTACAGCAGGCTCAACACCATCGCGTTGACCGCCACGGACTTGCCCGAGCCGGTGGTGCCGGCCACCAGCAGATGCGGCATGCGCGCCAGATCGGCCACGGTCGGGCGGCCGGCGATGTCCTTGCCCAGCGCCAGGGTCAGTACGCTGGCGGACTTGTCGTATTCCTTGGAGCGCAGCAGCTCGGAGAGATAGATCATCTCGCGGGTGACGTTGGGGATCTCCAGACCCACCACCGACTTGCCCGGAATCACATCGACCACGCGCACGGATTTGACTGACAGCCCGCGCGCGATGTCCTTGTCCAGCGAACTGATCTGGCTGACCTTGATGCCCGGGGCCGGCTCGATTTCGAAGCGGGTGATGACCGGGCCGGGATAGGCACCCACCACCTGCGCATCGATACGGAAGTCCTTGAGCTTGAACTCGATCTGGCGCGACAGCGTTTCCAGCGTGCCCTCGTCGTAGCCCTTGGGCTGCGGCTTGGGATCGTCCAGCAGTGCCAGCGGCGGCACATCCGAACCATCGCCATTGACCCCGCGGAACATGGGAATCTGGGTCTCGCGCTTGGCGCGGTCGCTCTTCTCCAGCACCGGCTCCGGGCGCGGCTCGATCTTGACCGGCTCGCGCTTGGCGCGGACCTCGGCGTCGACCTTGCGCACTTCCTGGCGCTCCTCGCGCATCGCGCGGGTCTGCTGCCACTCGGTGGCCTGCTCCTTCTTCTTGTTGAACAGCGGCGGCAGCGCCAGCACCCAGTTGCCGATCTTCTCCATCACCACGAACCAGGAGATGCCCGTGGCCAGGGTGATCGAGGCCAGCAGCAGGACCAGTACGAACAGGTTGGCGCCCAATGCGCCGAAACCGACGCTGAGCGAGCTGCCCACCAGCTTGCCGAGGATGCCGCCGGCATGGGCTACATCGGCCACGAACAGGCGCAGATGCAGGAAGCCGGTGCCGGCGATCAGGAAACCGACCAGGCCGACCAGGCGCAGCGCCGGATCCAGGTCATGCTCGCCCTTGGCTTCCCGCTTCAGGCCGAACATCGCGATCCAGGCCAGTGCGCCCAGCACGATCGGCAGCACGAAGGCCATGTAGCCGAACAGCTGCAGCAGGACATCGGCGATCCAGGCACCGGCGCGACCGCCCATGTTGTGGACCGGCGCGACCACGCTGCCGGTATGCGACCAGCCAGGGTCGGTGGCCGAGTAGGTGAACAGACTGGCGACCAGATACAGCAATGCCGGGGCGACCGCGATCAACCCCAGGTCGCGCCACAGGCGCTGCCGGCGCGGATTGTCCTCGCCGGCCGGTTTGCGCGGCGCTGCCTTGCTGTCGGACGCCTTGGCTCGTTCCGGGACCTGTTTCGCCACCTTAGACCACACCTTGGGAATGCACTGTTAGTGCTTGATAATAAACGACTGGATCCCACCCCGGTAGGTGCCGGCCGTTGGCCAGCACGGCCAGCGTCAAAACTCCGGCACCGGAATGGGCGTCGTGCCCGGCGGGTCGCCGCGTTCCACTGCGCGCCTTGAATCGCCCCGCCCCTGCCGCCACTCTATGACTTCGCTCGGACGCCGCGCAATCACCCTGCCAGTGTCCCGCCCTACCTTCTATTGCGAGCTTACATGAGCAACTCCAAGCACTCCCGCCTGTTGATCCTTGGTTCCGGCCCGGCCGGCTGGACCGCCGCCGTCTACGCCGCGCGCGCCAACCTCAAGCCCGTCGTGATCACCGGCCTGCAGCAGGGCGGCCAGCTGATGACCACCACCGAGGTGGACAACTGGCCTGGAGATGCACACGGCCTGATGGGCCCGGACCTGATGACCCGCATGCAGGCGCATGCCGAGCGCTTCGAGACCGAGGTCATCTTCGACCACATCCACACCGCTGATGTCTCCCAGCGCCCGTTCAAGCTGATCGGCGACAGCGCCGAGTACACCTGCGACGCCCTGATCATCGCCACCGGCGCCACCGCCAAGTACCTGGGCATCCCCAGCGAAGAGGCCTTCAAGGGCCGCGGCGTGTCCGCCTGCGCCACCTGCGACGGCTTCTTCTACCGTGACCAGGACGTGGTCGTGGTCGGCGGCGGCAACACCGCCGTGGAAGAGGCCCTGTACCTGTCCAACATCGCCCGCAAGGTCTACCTGGTCCACCGCCGCGACACCCTCAAGGCGGAAAAGATCATGCAGGACAAGCTGTTCGCCAAGGTCGCCGCCGGCAAGATCGAGACCGTGTGGCACCACCAGGTGGACGAAGTGCTGGGCAACGACGCCGGCGTGACCGGTGTGCGCGTCAAGTCCACGCTGGACGGCAGCACCCGTGACATCGAGGCCCATGGCTTCTTCGTGGCGATCGGCCACCACCCCAACACCAGCCTGTTCGATGGCCAGCTGACCATGAACAACGGCTACCTGGACATCCGCTCGGGCCTGGGCGGCAACGCCACCCAGACCTCGGTGGAAGGCGTGTTCGCCGCCGGCGACGTGGCCGACCAGCACTACCGTCAGGCGATCACCTCGGCCGGCTTCGGCTGCATGGCCGCACTGGATGCCGAGCGCTATCTGGATGCGAAGGGTCAGGCGAGCTGATCTGACGCCCGAATCGCGCAGCACACGAAGGCCGGTGAATCATTCACCGGCCTTTTTACTGGCCGGTACGTTCCGCCCGCCCTGCGCCCGTCCCACCTGCTCTATCCTCTGCCCATGCCCGATCCACGTTTCCTGCATCGCCTGTCCGATGTCCCCGCCGCCGCCTGGGACGCCCTGCACGACGGCCGCAACCCGTTCCTGTCGCACGCCTTCCTCGCCGGCCTTGAAGAACACGGTTGCCTGCGCCCCGAATGGGGCTGGCGGCCGCGCCACTTCACCCTGTGGGACGGGGACACCCTGGTCGCGGCGATCCCGGGTTATCTCAAGGACAACTCGCACGGCGAGTTCGTGTTCGATCACGCCTGGGCGCACGCGTACGCCCAGCACGGGCTGGACTACTTCCCCAAGTGGCTGGGCGCGGTGCCGTATTCGCCCGTGACCGGCCCGCGTCTATTTGCCGGCACAACGGAGGATCGTGGCGCGCTGCTGGCATCGCTGGCGGGCGAAGTGGCACGCCTGGGCTGGTCCTCGGCCCACATCAACTTCCACCCCGCCGAGGAAGACCCCGCCTTCAGCCCGGACTGGCTGCTGCGCGAGGACATCCAGTTCCAGTGGCACAACCCCGGTGGCTGGCAGACCTTCGACGACTTCCTCGGCGCGATGGACCACAAGCACCGCAAGAACATCCGCCAGGAACGCACCAAGCTCGCGCGCAGCGGCGTCACGTATCGCATCGTGCATGGCGATGAGGCGACCGAGGCCGATCTGCGCGCCATGCACGGCTTCTACCTGCAGACCTTCGCCGAGTACGGCAACTCTCCCGCGCTGACGCTGCCCTTCCTGCAGCATCTCGCCCGCACGATGCCGCGCGCGCTGGTGATCTTCCTGGCCGTGCTCGATGGCGAGCCGGTCGCCGGTGCGCTGTGCCTGCGTGGCGCGGACACGCTCTATGGGCGCTACTGGGGCGGCGCCACCCTGCCCGGCCTGCATTTCGAGACCTGCTACTACCAGGGCATCGCCTACTGCCTGCGCGAAGGACTGGCCCGCTTCGAGCCCGGCGCCCAAGGTGAGCACAAGCTGGCGCGCGGCTTCCTGCCGCACCGGGTGCGCAGCCGGCACTGGATCGCCGAGCCCGCCTTTGCCGAGGCACTGGTTGCGTGGTGCGCACAGGAGCGCGCCGAGGTCGCCCACTACGCACGTGTACTGGCGTCGCACAGTCCGTTCAAGGCCGACCTGGCATGACCCGCCGGCTGCCCTGGCGCCTGGACGATGCGCCGGACGCTCCCTTCCCGCCCGCGGAGACCGCGCTGCGCGATCCGGATGGCCTGCTGGCGCTCGGCGGCGACCTCTCGCCGGTGCGGCTGCTCAATGCCTATGCCGGCGGTATCTTTCCGTGGTTCTCCGAAGGCCAGCCGCTGCTGTGGTGGTCGCCGGACCCGCGCATGGTGTTCCGTACCGACGGCGTGCACCTGTCCAGCCGCTTTCGCCGCTCGCTCCGGCAGAGCACCTGGACGCTGCGGGCCGACACCTGTTTCGAGCAGGTGATCAATGCCTGTGCGGCCAGCCCGCGCCCGGGCCAGGACGGCACCTGGATCACGCGCGACATGCGCGACGCCTACGTCGACCTGCACCGGCTCGGCTTCGCGCACTCGGTGGAGGTGTTCGATGGCGATGCCCTGGTCGGCGGCATCTACGGGGTGGCGATCGGGCGGATGTTCTTTGGGGAGAGCATGTTCAGTGCGGTCTCGGGCGGCTCCAAGGTCGCCCTGGCCGGGTTGGCCCATCGGCTGGCCAGCTGGGGGTGGCCGCTGATCGATGCGCAGGTCGAAAATGACCATCTCCTGCGCATGGGCGCTGAGCACTGGCCCCGGCAGCGTTTTCTCGCACTGGTCCGTGAACAGGTCCAACAGCCAGCCGCCGCAGGCGATTGGGTGGATTTGTTCGGCACACTGGCCGCCGCCGAAATCGCCGATCCGGACCGGCCTTAACCAAAACTTTGCATCAAACGCCCGACGCGCGTAAAATGCCCGCTCTTCAGGCCAGCTCGGCCGGTTACAGAACTGCACAGGACTACATGTCGAAAGACGACTCCATCGAGTTCGAAGGCACCGTCAGCGAGACGCTGCCGAACACCACTTTCCGCGTACGACTGGAAAATGGGCATGAAATCATCGCCCACATCTCCGGCCGCATGCGCAAGAACTACATCCGCATCCTGACGGGCGACCGCGTCAAGGTCGAAATGACCCCGTACGACCTGACCAAGGGTCGCATCACCTACCGCATGAAATAAGCGGTCCGGGGTTGTTCCCGCCAGAAGGCCAGCCAGGTGCTGGCCTTTTCGCGTGGGCGGCATTCCGCCGGCAGCGGCCTTACCCTGCCAAGCGACACCCTGACCCAGTGCACCCTGACGTCGGTCAGGATGCCTTGATGCAGATTCGCCCTGGCACGCAACGGTCCACGCTGGCGGTCGATCCAATCCGGATCATGACCCGATGGCCCCCGCCATGAAGTACCCGTCTCCCCTGCTCCTGATCACCTGTCTGGCCGCCGCGTCGGCCCAGGCCGCCGAACCCACAGCCCCCGGCGACTGCATCACGCTCTCTGCGGATCAACAGCTGGTACGCAACGGGGCTGACCGCGACGTGCTGCTGCGCAATGGCGACCAGCATTACCTGGTGCGTTTCGAACGCTCCTGCAGCAGCGCCGCGATGTCGCCGAAGCTCGCCTTTGTCACGCCCGGCCGGGAGGGCCAACTCTGCGGCGCAGGGGCCAGCAAGCTGCGCACCAATGGACAGAGCTGCGCGATCAGTGCCGTTGATCCGATCACCGCCGAGGAATTCACACGCAAGGCGCGCGCGCGCCAGTGATCGACCAAGCGCCCACGCCCGCCTAAACAAAAGCCCCCTTTCGGGGGCTTTTGCATTCATCTCGACAACACCTGCGACCCGATTACACCGTGGCCGGCAACAGACGCTCCGGCTCGGCCTCGGTCTCGACAAACAGCTGGTCGTCGCGGACGTCGATGCTGACCTTGCCACCGTTGACCAGCTTGCCGAACAGCAGCTCGTCGGCCAGCGGACGCTTGATCTTGTCCTGGATCACGCGCGCCATCGGGCGGGCACCCATCAGCGGATCGAAGCCATGGTGGGCCAGCCAGTCGCGCGCGGTCGGGGTGGCCGACAGGCTGACGTGCTTTTCCTGCAGCAGCATTTCCAGCTCGATCAGGAACTTGTCCACCACGCGCAGGATGTGCTCGAAGCCCAGCGCCTGGAACTGCACGATCGCATCCAGACGGTTGCGGAACTCCGGCGTGAAGCTCTTGCGGATGACCTCCATCGCGTCGGTGGCATGGTCCTGGCGGGTGAAGCCGATCGAACGCCGCGAGGCCTGGGCCGCGCCGGCATTGGTGGTCATCACCAGCACCACGTTCTTGAAGTTCGCCTCACGGCCATTGGTGTCGGTCAGCACACCGCGGTCCATGACCTGCAGCAGGATGTTGAAGATGTCCGGGTGGGCTTTTTCCACCTCGTCCAGCAGCAGCACGCAGTGCGGGGTCTTGACGATCTTCTCGGTCAGCAGGCCGCCCTGGTCGAAGCCGACATAGCCCGGAGGGGCACCGATCAGGCGGCTGATCGAATGCGACTCCATGTACTCGCTCATGTCGAAGCGGACCAGCTCGATGCCCAGCTGCAGCGCGAGCTGCTTGGTCACCTCGGTCTTGCCCACGCCGGTCGGGCCGGAGAACAGGAAGTTGCCGATCGGCTTTTCCGGATTGGCCAGGCCCGAGCGGGCCAGCTTGATCGCCGAGGACAGTGTCTCGATGGCCGGGTCCTGGCCGAAGATCACCATCTTCAGGTTGCGCTCCAGATGCTGGAGCACGTCCTTGTCGGTCGCGCTGACCTGCTTGGCCGGGATGCGGGCCATCTTGGCGACGATGGTCTCGATCTCCTCGATGTCGATCAGTTCCTTGCGCTCACCGTCCGGCAGCAGGCGCTGGCGGGCACCGGCTTCGTCGATCACATCGATCGCCTTGTCCGGCAGCAGGCGGTCGTTGATGTGCTTGACCGACAGATCCACCGCAGCCTGCAGCGCGTCATCGGCGTAGGTCACGCCGTGGTGCGCTTCGTACTTGGGCTTGAGGCCCTGCAGGATCTCGTAGGTTTCGCCCACCGTCGGCTCGACGATGTCGATCTTCTGGAAGCGGCGGGCCAGGGCCCGATCCTTCTCGAAGATGCCGCGGTATTCCTGGAAGGTGGTCGAGCCGATGCAGCGCAGCTCGCCCGAGGCCAGGGCCGGCTTGATCAGGTTGGAGGCATCCATGGTGCCGCCCGACGCGGACCCGGCACCGATGATGGTGTGGATCTCATCGATGAACAGCACCGCATTGGGCAGCTTCTTCATCGCGGTCAGCACCCCCTTCAGGCGCTTTTCGAAGTCGCCGCGGTACTTGGTCCCGGCCACCAGCGCGCCGAGGTCCAGCGAATAGATCACCGCATCGGCGAGCACATCCGGCACCGACCCTTCCACGATGCGCTTGGCCAGGCCTTCGGCGATCGCCGTCTTGCCTACGCCCGCCTCGCCCACGTACAGCGGGTTGTTCTTGCGGCGACGGCACAGGACCTGGATGGTGCGCTCGATTTCATCGGCACGGCCGACCAGCGGGTCGATCTTGCCGTTGCGGGCCTGGTCGTTGAGGTTGCTGGCGAACTCGGCCAGGGCATCGCCCTTGCCTTCGCCCTCGGCACCCTCGGTGCGGCCCTCGCCATCGGCGGCGGGCGGCACTTCGCCCTCCTCGCCCAGCTTGGCGATGCCATGGGAGAGGTAGTTGACGATATCCAGCCGGGTGACGTCCTGCTGGTTGAGGTAGTACACGGCGTGCGAGTCCTTCTCGCCGAAGATCGCCACCAGCACGTTGGCGCCGGTGACTTCCTTCTTGCCCGAGGACTGCACGTGGTACACCGCGCGCTGCAGCACGCGCTGGAAGCCCAGCGTCGGCTGGGTATCGCGCCCATCATCTTCCGCCAGGCGCGAGACTGAGGCCTCGATGGCCTGTTCCAGTTCCTGGCGCAGGCGGTCGGCATCCGCGCCGCAGGCCTTGAGGACGGCCTGGGCGGACGGGTTGTCGAGCAGTGCCAGCAGCAGGTGTTCCACCGTCATGAATTCATGCCGGGCCTCACGGGCGCGCTTGTAGCACTGTCCGATGGTGTGTTCGAGGTCTTTACTGAACATGATTAACTCCGGCGGCAGTTAGGAACAATATGCGGCCAACCTTCACGATTTCCATCACCCTAGCGGATCAGTGCGTTCAGACGGCGTTAGCACTTGCCTGACCGCTCCGTCCATTCGACGAGCCTCCATCATGCACGATCTTCCGGCCACGAAATGGCAGCTTTGCCGTGATGGCAATGTCACGGCCAGCCAACGCTGCTGCAGGGGCCCGCGGGTGGCGCCGGGAGGGACTGGCGCGCGCGCCATCGTCGGACCGCCAGAGCGGGCTTCGTAGCAGGCACGGCGCAGGGACACGCCGGCCGCTGAGGGCCGGATGTCAGTGTTGGTGGAACAGTGCGGATCGCGGGCACACGCAGTGCAGGCCCGCCAGAACGTCAGCCGCTGGCCTTTTCCATCGTGCACAACAGCGGATGCTGGTTCATGCGCGAGAACTCATTGACCTGGGCGACCTTGGATTCGGCGACCTCGCGGGTGAATACCCCGCACACGCCGCGACCGCGGGTGTGCACGTGAAGCATCACCTGGGTGGCCTGGTCCAGATCCATCGAGAAGAAGTGCTGCAGGACCGTCACCACGAAATCCATCGGGGTGTAGTCGTCGTTCAACAGCATCACCTGGTACATCGGCGGTGGCGCGACCTCAGGGCGTGCAGGCTCAAGCAGCACGCCATGGTCGTGATGAGTTTCGTGGGAAGTCTCGCGGGGCATCCCCACATTATAGGGCTCCAGCCCCCGGATTGGACGTTGCCCCCCGCCGCCCTTCACAATCTGCACTCTCCAACCAGACCTTCACAGGGATTTCATGAAAAGGATTGCTGCCGCACTGCTGCTGGCCGTGACTGCCACCGGCGCCCATGCGGCCGAGCCGGACAAGGCGGTCGGGCGTGCCCTGGACACGCTGAAGTACACCTACGAGGTGGACGAGGACGGCGACTACAAGATGGTCTTCGACATGGATGATGGCCGCAGCCAGCTGGCCTTCGTGCGCTCCACCGTCGAGGAGTTCGGCAAGCACAAGATCCGTGAGATCTGGTCGCCGGCCTACAATTCGCCGGGCAAGCAGTTCCCCGCTGCCGTCGCCAACCGCCTGCTGGAAGACTCGCAGGATGCCAAGATGGGTGCCTGGGTGAAGCAGGACCAGCTGGCGATGTTCGTGGTCAAGGTCGATGCCACTGCCACCCCGGAGCAACTCAGCGACGCCATCGATGCGGCCATCCGCACTGCGGACGCCATGGAACTCGAACTGACCGAGCAGGACGAATACTGAAGTGAATGCCGTGCAGGAACCGCGCTGGACGCCCCATGTCACCGTGGCCACCGTGGTGGTGCGTGATGGGCGTCTGTTGCTGGTCGAGGAGGCGATCGACGGGCGCCAGGTGCTGAACCAGCCCGCTGGGCACCTGGAGCCGGACGAATCGCTGGCGGCGGCTGCCATGCGTGAAACGCTGGAAGAGACCGGCTGGACGGTGCGCTTGAGCGCCTTCATCGGTACCTACCAGTGGACCGCCCCGGATGGCACGCCGTTCCTGCGCTTTGCCTACGCGGCCGAACCGGTGTCGCACGATCCCGACCGGCCGCTGGACGACGGCATCCTGCGCGCGCTCTGGCTGACCCCGGCCGAGCTGAAGGCCGATCCCGACCGCCTGCGCAGCCCACTGGTCTGGCAGGTGGTCGAAGATTACCTGGCGGGCCAGCGCCACCCGCTCTCCATCGTCAAGGAGGCTGCATGAGCACCCCGCGCATCATGGTCGGTGTCTCCGGCGGCGTGGACTCCTCCGTCGCGGCCTGGCGGCTGGTCCAGCAGGGCGAGCCGGTGGCCGGGCTGTTCATGCAGAACTGGGCCGATGACGGCAGCGGCGATTGCCGCGCCGAAGATGACCGCCGCGATGCCGTGGCCGTGTGCGGCCTGCTCGGCATCCCGTTCCACTTCCGCGATTTCTCCAGCGAGTACTGGCAAGGGGTGTTCGAACACTTCCTGGCCGAGTACGCCGCCGGCCGCACGCCCAATCCGGACGTGCTGTGCAACCGCGAAGTGAAGTTCAAGCATTTCCTCGATGCCGCGCGTGAGCTCGGCGCCGAGCGCATCGCGACCGGGCATTACGCCCGTGTCGCGCAGGTCGGCGGCCGCTGGGCACTGCTGCGTGGTGCCGACCGCAGCAAGGATCAGAGCTACTTCCTGCACCAGCTGGGCCAGGAACAGCTGGCCGCCACGCTGTTCCCGATCGGCGATCTGCAGAAGAACGACCTGCGCCGGATTGCCCGGGACGCGCGCCTGCCCACCCACGCCAAGAAGGATTCCACCGGGATCTGCTTCATCGGCGAACGGGACTTCCGCGAGTTCCTCGGCCGCTATCTGCCGGCGAAAACAGGCGAGATCCGCGATCCCGATGGCGCCCTGATCGCCGAACATCCCGGCGTGTTCTATTTCACGCTCGGCCAGCGCGAGGGCCTGAACATCGGCGGTGTGCGAGGCCGGCCGGCGGCGCCGTGGTATGTGGTCGGCAAGGACGTCGCCAGCAACGTGCTGTACGTGGACCAGGACCGCGAGAGCCCGTGGCTGCAGTCCACCCGGCTGCACTCCGAGGCCGCCCACTGGATCGCCGGCGCCCCGCCCGCGCGCCGGTTCGCGTGCACTGCCCAGACCCGGTACCGCCAGCCCGATGAACCCTGCACGGTGTCTGTGCGCGATGACGGCACCCTGGAGGTGCGCTTCGCCCGGCCGCAGCGTGCCGTCACCCCCGGTCAATCGCTGGTGTTGTATGACGATGAGGTCTGCCTTGGCGGCGCCGTCATCGCCGCCACCGATGCCCCCCTGGAACAGCGCCTTCGCGCCACCCCTTCTCCTTTCGAGGTATCTGCTGCATGAGTTTTTCCGTCGACGACCGCGTTCTTGCTCTGGCCGGCATCGCCCAGGCCCTGCAGCAGGTCCGCCGCATCGCCGAAACCGGCCACTCCGAAGCCGCCGTGGTCCGCACCGCGGTGGAGAGCGTGTTCCGCATTGACGCGGCCAGCCCGCAGGAGATCTACGGCAGCGCCAGCAATGTCGCCCCGGGCCTGCGCCTGCTGCACAACTACCTGAGCAGCCAGGGCCAGGATGAGCACCTGCCTCGCCTGGCCTTGTCCGTGCTGCAGCTGGAGCGCCGGTTCGTGCGCGAGAACGAGATCGTGGCCAAGGTCAGCACCGGCATCGAGCGCGCCCAGGCCCAGGCCAGCGAGCTCGGCGACAGCGCCCACCCGGACGTGCTCGCCGCGCTGGGCGGCCTGTACGCAGACACCATCAGCAACCTCAAGCCGCGCGTGATGGTCCAGGGCAATCCGCACTACCTCGGCCAGGCCGGCGTGGTCGCCGAGATCCGCGCCCTGCTGTTGGCGGCGGTCCGCTCGGCAGTGCTGTGGCGCCAGACCGGCGGCCAGTACTGGGACTTCCTGTTCTCCCGCAAAACGATGCTCGAAGCGGTCGCGCGCCAGCTGCGCTGAGCCGCGGCGAAGGGGCCGCCGGCGGGATCGGCGGCCCAGCCTCGTGCCCCTTGGGTCGAGGGCGACGGGCGGAAAAATCATGCGGACGGCTAAAGCAAACCGGGGTACGGCCGATACAGCATCCGTGCACCTCCCCGAGAACGTCCATGTACTCACGCCTCTTCATCCGTCTGGCCGCCCCCCTGGTCCTGACCCTTCTGCTTCCCTTTGCCATCGGCTTCGAGTGGCCAGCCGCCCTGCGTTGGGCGATCCTGAGCACGATGACGCTCAGCTGGCTCGGGTTTGCCTGGTGGAGCGCCCGCGCCCAGACCCAGCGTTCGCCTGAGCAGGCCCGCATCCTGCGCGAGCAGGACCAGTTGCTGACCGAGCTGCGCTCGTTTGTCGGCAACGAAATCGAAGGCTCGCGTGGCGAGGTCGAACGTGCCCGCGATCTGATCCGACATGCGGTCGGTGGCCTGGGCAGCAGCTTCGATGCCATGAACCGCAAGTCGCGCCAGCAGAGCCAGGCCCTGGCCCGTATCGTCGACCGCGCCGGTGACGAAGGTGGTGCCGGCGTCGACGTGGCCCGTTTCGCCCAGCACGCCAGCCATCGCATGGAGCAGCTGGTCGAGGCGCTGGAGCAGGTCAGCGGCCAGAGCAGCACCACCGTGCAGCACATCGACCAGATGGCGCAGCACCTGGATGGCATTTTCGCGCTGCTGGAAGACGTCAAGTCGATTGCCGACCAGACCAACCTGCTGGCCCTGAACGCCGCCATCGAGGCCGCGCGTGCTGGTGAAGCCGGCCGCGGTTTCGCGGTGGTCGCCGACGAAGTCCGCAACCTGTCCGAGCGTTCCACCACCTTCAACGAGCAGATCCGCAAGCTGGCCCACAGCTCCAAGGACGCCATCGCCAAGGTGCGCGAGACCGTCTCGCACATGGCCTCCCGCGATATGGACCGCTCCCGCGAAGCGCGCCATGAAGCCGCGCAGATGCTGGACAACGTGGCCCAGATCAACGCATCGCTGGGTGACGGCATGCGTGAGATCTCCGAGTGCGGCCGCGCCATCGACAGCAGCGTCGCCGAAGCCGTGCGTGCCCTGCAGTTCGAGGACATCGCCACCCAGGCCCTGGGCGGCGTGCATACCCACCTGGATCGCCTGACCGCGATCAACCGCGAGGCGGTGGCCCTGCAGGAACTGCTGCATCGCAGTGGCGGCGTGTTCGACGAAGAAGTCGTGACCGCCCTGCAGCGCACCGGCACCCGCCTGCGCGACATGCGCACCGAGTGGGAGCGCCCGCCGCACAAGGCCGTCGCCCAGCAGAGCATGGCCGCCGGCGCGGTCGAGTTGTTCTGATCCAGCTTTACCGTGCCCTTCCCGGCACACCCTGCGGCCCCGGTTTACCCCGGGGCCGTTGTGCTTGCACTACCCGCCTTGGCTGCAGATGATTACCTGATGTTGAACGCGTCCCTGCTGTCGGTTGCCTCTGTTGTCCCCGCCGAGCTGGAGCCGGCGGTGCCGGGCAGTGACGCCGTCACTCTCGCAGCCGCACCTGCCCCTGCGGCTGCGCCACTGCAGGGCCGCGCCCTGATCGCCCGGCTGGAGCAGCTTGCCCAGCAGGAACTGGCGCAGCTGGCCAAGCGCCCCTCGCCCGCCATTACCGCACTGCCACCCGCGATCGATCCTGCCCTCGCCGGCCTGGCCTGGGATCTGGGCTTGAGCGGTGATGATCTGGGTGCAGCTGCGCGCTGACGGCGCGGCATCCGCCACGTCTCCCGATCAGTCTGTATCGATGCAGTTACCGGAGCACAATTGCTCCGTCGCGGACCCGCAAAAGGCATTCAACATGGATATCCTCCCGCCTTGCCTGGCGTGAGCCTGCCGATGCGCGACTACTACCGGATCGAATGCTACACAGCCGAACGTAAACGCACGCTCGGCCATTGCTGCCTGCCCATCCTGTTGTGAGAGTCGCTGGTGGCGAGGATCGACTACAAAGGAAGTCCTCCCGCATCTCGCCAGGGCGCTGCACCAGTCAGGCTGGCGACGCCGTTGGCAACCGCCTGATTCTCAGAGTCAGGTCAGGCGGGCAGCCCCGCACAGGGCGACGACGCCGCCCTCAAACGCTTTGCGTCACCGCTGCATAACTCTCGCGTGGCGGCGTCTGGGTACCCAGCTTCAACCACTGCGCCAGATCGCGCGGGGCCAGCGGGCGCGAGTACAGGTAGCCCTGGATCTCATCACAGCCCTGGCGGCGCAGCATCGCCTCTTCCTGCTCGGTCTCCACCCCTTCGGCCACGACCTTCATGCCCAGCGCATGGCCCAGATGCACGATCGCCTGGGTGACTTCGGCGGTGCCGGCATCGTGCAGCATGCCCTGCACGAAGCTGCGGTCGATCTTGAGGCGGCCGACCGGGAAGCGATTGAGATAATGCAGGTTCGAGAAACCGGTGCCGAAATCGTCGACGGCCAGCGGCACGCCGTGGCGCTCGAGGACATCGAAGCAATGCCGCAGCACCTCGGTGTCACGGATCAGGGCGGACTCGGTCAGCTCCAGCTCCAGGCGCTGCGGTGGCCAGCCGTGGGCGTGGCAGATGTCGATCACGCGCTCGGCAAAGCCGCGGTCGCGCAGCTGCACGGCCGAAACGTTCACCGCCACGCGGTCGAACTGCAGGCCGGCAGCGTCCCACGCGGCGGCCTGGCGGCAGGCTTCGGCCAGCACCCAGTCGCCGATGCGCACGATCTCGCCGCACTTCTCGGCAATCGGGATGAACTCGGCCGGGCTGCAGTAGCCGATGCCCGGGCGATGCCAGCGCAGCAGCGCCTCGATCGCCGGGGGCTGGTCGTTCTCGGCATGCATCAGGGGCTGGTAGGCCAGGGTGAACTCTTCGCGTTCGATCGCGCCAAGCAGCGCGTGCTCGATCTCCAGCTTGCGCTGGATCTTGGCCAGCGCGTCCTGGCTGTAATACTGGTAGGTGTTGCGCCCGGCTTCCTTGGCCGCGTACATCGCCGCATCGGCGGCGCGCAGCAGTGATTCGAAATCCTGGCGGCTGTCGTCGAGCATCGCGATGCCGACGCTGGCGCCGACCTTCAACGTGCTCTCGCCGCGGTGCAGCGGCTCGGCCAGTGAGGCGATCAGCTTGCGCGCGACGTGGCCCGCGTCTTCCGGCGCGGCCAGGTCGCGCAGCACCACGATGAACTCGTCCCCGCTGAAGCGCCCGAACAGGTCGTTGTTGCGCAGGCTCTGGTGCAGGCGCGAGGCGGCCGCCTTGAGCAGCGCATCGCCGGTGGCGTGGCCGAAGGTGTCGTTGATGGTCTTGAAGCCATCCAGATCGATGAACAGCATCGCCAGCGGGCTGCCGCGGTCGCGGGCTTCCTCGATGGCGTCTGCGGTCTGCTCGCGCAGCAGCATGCGGTTGGGCAGGCCGGTGAGCAGATCGTAATGCGCCAGCAGCTCAATGCGCTCGTTGGCTTCGCGCTCGCGGGTGATGTCACGGAACAGCACCACGAAGCGGGTCGGCAGGCCATCGCGGCGGTCCAGCTCGATCAGCACCTGCACCCAGATGCGCAGCCCGGACTGCCGGTAGAAACACAGGTCCAGCTGCTCGGGCAGCCCGCCCTCGGCGATCCGCAACAGGGCCGCCTCGAACGCGTCGCGCGAGTCCTGGGTGTACAGGCTCAGTGCCTGGTCCAGGCTGATCGCCTCCTTGCGCAGGCCGTGGATGCGATAGCACTCCTCGGTCCACTGCATGTGGCGGGTGCCTACCTCGATCTCGCAGCCGCCGATGCGACCCAGCGCGGAGACGCGATTGAGCAGCTCGGTGCGCCAGCGGATCAGCGCATCGGTCTGGTGTTGCTCGGTGATGTTCTGGACCTGCCCGAGCAGGCGCTGGATCCGCCCGTCCGGACCGATCAACGGCTGCATCCACACGCGCAGGTGCAGCGCACCGCCGTTGTCACGAATCAGCTCCAGCTCCAGGGTGGTGGCCGCGCCATCGCGCCACATCCGGCGCCAGGCGCCACGCAGCCGGCCGCGGGAGTGCGGCTCCAGCTGGCGCAGCCAGTGGCGGCGGCCGTGCAGCGGTGCGTCACCGGTCTCCAGCAACGCCCGGAACTCGGGCGACCACCAGAACTGGCGCGCCTCCGGATCCCACGACCAACTGCCCATGCTGGCGATCCGCTGGGCTTCGCGCAGGTGTACCTGCTGCTCGCGCAGCTGGGCTTCCATCTGCTTCTGGGCCTGGATGTCGGTGTGGGTACCGACCATCCGCAGCGGCTGGCCGTCGGCCGTGCGGGTGACCACGCGGCCGCGATCCAGCACCCAGCGCCACTCCCCGTTGGGATGGCGGGCACGGAACTGGGTGGTATAGGCATCGCTCTCGCCGCGCAGGTGGGCATCCATCGCCAGGCGCACCGCGGGCTGATCGTCCGGGTGGACGTTCTCCAGCAGCGCGCTGACACCGTCGGCATGACTGTGGAAATCCTCGATGGGCTGGCCGTCCCAGCGCCGTGAGCGGCGCACACTGTCACTGGGCAGATCCCAATCCCACAGCCCGTGCCCGGCGTGATCCAGAGCCACTTCCCAGCGGCTGCCCGCATAGGCGGCGACCGGCTCGGGCACGCTCAGGGTGAAGGCCAGCAGGTGCCCATCCGGATCGTGCACGGCGCGCATCCAGCCATCGAAGCGACCACCGGGCCCGCCGGGAAGCTGGCAGGGCACCAGCCCACCGTCGGCGGCGAGCAGGCGCAGGTCTTCCAGCACCTCCCCGTAGGCGGCGACCGTCGCCGGCAGGCCATGCTCGCGCGCGGCCGGGTTGGCGGCGATCGGGCGACCAGCACGGTCGAGGATCACCAGCGCCGAGGCCAATGGGTGCTGCAGCAGACTCGCGATAATCCCTTGGTCCACGCCCTGTAACTCCGATAACGCACCCGACAACCGGGGAACGCAATCGTTAACGGCGGAGATTGCGGTTTATTGAGTTCCCTGGTGCCCTGCATCCTCGCCCGGGGCAGGTAAGATGACACTCGCCTTGTCCGATTGGCCCCGCCCTGCCCCATGTCGACCCGCCTGCCAGGCCCTTCCGAACCCGCTGCCGAGACCCCGCTGGCACGCGATCTGCGCCGCGACCGCTGGCGTGTGGTCGTGGCCTACCTGGTGCTGGCCCTGGTGTGGATCCTGAGCAGCGACGCGGCGGTCAAGCTGGTGGCCGGGGATCTGCAGACGGCCGCGCAGTGGCAGACCATCAAGGGCACATTCTTCGTGGTCGCCAGCGCGGCCCTGATCTATCTGCTGCTGCGCCCGCTGGCCCAGCACGTGCTGCACACCCACGCGCGGCTGGAGAGTTCGGAAACGCGCCACCGGCAGATGTTCGAAGGCAATCCCGGGCCGATCCTGGTCTACGACCTGGCGTCGCTGGCGATCCTGGACGTCAACCCGGCCGCGGCCAGCTTCTTCGGCTTCAGCCGCGAGGCCTTCACCGCGATGCCGATCACCGCGCTGTGGCCGCCCGGGCACGAGGCCATGCTCGAGGCCAAGCTGGACCACATCCGCGCCAATCCCGAGCAACTGTGCGTGATCACCGCCGACCTGCGCCTGAGTGACGGCAGCACCCGGCGGATGGAGATGCGCAGCAATTTCATCGATTACGGCGGCCGTCGCGCGCGTCTGTTGATCGCGATCGACCGCACCCGCGAAGACCAGGCGTTGTTGCGCCGCGACCAGGCGCTGGCCCGGGTGGAAGAAGCGCACGAGATGGCGCGCATCGGCGCATGGGAGATCGACCCGGCCACTGGCCTGGGCCGGTACGCCAATCAGGTGTATCGCCTGCTCGGGCGGCGCGCGCCCGACGCCCGGCGCTGGCACCGGTTCGATGAGCTGCTGGTGCCGGCCGATCCGGCCACGGCGGCGCTCAGCGAACAACTGTTGCAGGAGATGAGCTCCGGCGAGCCCGTGCAGATCGATGTACTACTGCCGTTGCTGGCGATGGACGGGCGCGCCCTGATGGTGCACCTGCGCGCCGAGAGCGGCCAGGACGACGCCGGCCGCCCGCGCGTGCTGGGCACCTTGCAGGATGTCACCGAGCGCGAGCAGTCGCGGCGCCTGCTGCGTGAGCGCGAAGAACAATTCCGCGAGCTGGTGCGGGTACTGCCTGATGGCGTGGTGATCCTGTCCGAGGAGCACGTGCTGTACGCCAATGCCTGCGCGGCCACCCAATTCGGCTACGGCCACCACACCCTGCTCGGCGAACCGCTGGCCGCCCTCGTCACCGACGACGACCTGCCCCGCGTGCGGGCGCAGTTGTTCGCCCAGTTGCCCCTGCAGAGCGCCGGGGCTGGCGAAGTGATCGGCATGCGCCGCTTCAACGGCCAGGCCTTCCAGGCCGGCCTGGCGGTCGGCGATGTGCGCTATGGCGGGCGCAACTGCAAGCTGCTGATCGTGCGCGACCTCAGCGAGCCCGAGCGCATCCGCGAGGCGCTG
>DMZT01000121.1 GCA_003484865.1 Stenotrophomonas sp. | reverse complement strand
GATCTGCTGCGTACCCTGGCGGCGTTCGCGCGCGGGCGCAGCGTGGTGATCGCCACCCACAGCGAGACCGCGATGCGCTGGGCAGATACCCGCCTGACCCTGACCGCCGGTGGTGCGCGCCTGGCCTCGGAGGTAACGCCATGAAGGCTGCGCACATCGATTCGCTGAAGGGCGTGTTCGCCCGGCACCGTGGCCGGCTGCTGCTGACCGTGCTGCTGCTGTGGACGACGATGCTGGCCGGCACCGCGCTGCTCGGCCTGTCCGGTGGTTTCCTCACCGCCGCCGCCTTGGCCGGTGCCGCCGGGCTCGGCAATGGGTTCAACTTTTTCTCGCCCTCGGCGGGCATCCGCGGGCTGACCATGGCGCGCATCGTGTCGCGCTATTTCGAAAAGCTGGTCGGCCACGATGTCACCCTGCGCATCGCACGTGACCTGCGCGTGTGGTTCTTCCGTCGTGCGCTGCCGCTGGCACCGGCCCGTCTGGCCGGTGTACGCACCGGTGAACTGCTGGCGCGGCTGATGTCGGATATCGGCGAGGTCGATGGCCTGCTGGTACGCGCGATCGGCCCGCTGTTGGCGCTGGGCGGCATCTCGCTGGTCGCGGTGGTGTCGGCGGGCATCATCTATCTGCCAGCGGCCGCTCTGCTGGCGGTGCTCGCCTTGCTGATCGGGCTGGGGGTACCGTGGCTGACCGTGCGTGGCGCCGCCGACCAGGAGCGCGACCGCGCGCTGCACCGGGCACAGCTGCGTACCCAATCCTTCGAAGGGCTGGAAGGCGCGGCCGATCTTGCCGCCCTGCAGGCGCGCGAGCATTGGAACCAGCGCGTGCGGGTGGCAGCCAAACAGCTGAAGTCGCGTGACAAGCGTCGCCGCTGGCGGCTGATCAGTGGCAATACATTGCACGGTCTGTGCGGCGCGGGTGGCCTGGTCGCGATGCTGTGGCTGGCCCTGCATGCCTTCGAGCGCGGCAGCGTGGATGCCGCGCTGGCGGCCGCACTGGTATTCCTGACCGTCGCACTGCTGGAGCTGTGGGCCGGGATCGGCTTGGCCTGGCAATCGTGGTTGTCCGGCCGCGTCGCCGCGGTGCGGCTGGAGGCCATCGTGGACCAGGCGCCTGGCGTGGTGGAAGCCGCCGCGCCGGTGACCGTGCCATCCGTGCCTGCAACGCTGCGGTTCGATCAGGTGGTGTTCCGTTGGCCCGGCCAGGGCCGTGTGTTGCTCGACCAGGTGCAACTGGAACTCGCGCCGGGCGAACGGATTGCGATCCGCGGTGACAGCGGCAGTGGCAAGACCACGCTGTCCTCGCTGCTGTTGCGGCTGTGGGATCCGGAGGCCGGCAGCGTGCGTTACGGTGATGCCGATATCCGCAGTTTCGCGCAGGCCGACTGGCACCGTCAGATCGCCTGGCTGCCGCAGAATGCGCCGGTGTTTGCTGGCACCGTGGCGGACAACCTGCGGCTCGGCGACATGGCGGCCAGCGATGCGCGCTTGTGGCAGGTGCTCGCGGAGGTCCGTCTGCATGCCTGGGCCGAGCAGATCGGCGGGTTGGCGGCGTGGGTGGGCGAGAACGGCGCCACGATGTCAGCCGGGCAGGCGCGGCGCCTGGCGCTGGCACGCGCGCTGCTGCGTGACGCACCGATCCTGTTGCTGGATGAACCCACCGAAGGCCTGGATGTGGATACCGCGCATGCATTGCTGCAGGACATGGTGGCGGCGCTGGGCAATCGCAGTCTGTTGATGATCACCCACGACGCACTGCCCGAGGGCATCGTGCATCGGAGTTACCGGCTGCGGGATGGAAGGTTGGAAGGGTAGCGCCGAAGGCGATCCGCACACTACGTGCACAGCATCCACGCATGGCGTGGATCTACCCGAAGAACCTGCCGTCGCGGATCAACCCTCCCAGCGCCACGATGTTGATCACTACGGCCGCCCAGAACACCTGCTGGAAGGCGGCTTTACGGTTCTTGTGCCGCAGCATGGCCTGTGCCATCAACGCACCCGGCCAACCGCCGAGCAGGGCCAGGCCCTGCAGCGTGCTTTCCGGTGTGCGCTGGCGATCATTCTGGGCGGCGGATTTGTCATACCAGTACCAGGCAAAGGTCACCACGCTCAGGCCCAGGTAGGCACCCGGTACCCACGTCGGCCAGTGCTGCCACATCGCCACGGCAATGAGGCCTGCGAGGAACACCAGTGCGATGGCGGTGCGCGGCAGTCGATCCGGCCCCGCACCACGCACCGCAGTGCGTGCAGCAGGACGACCACCATCCCGAGCCAGCGCGAACCGCACCGCCACCGCATTGCGGCGTCCCTGTGCATCCGCCTGCACGTCATAGGTGATCACATCGCCCAGCACCGGGCGGCGATCACGTGCAGCGAAGGCGCGGATATGCACGAAGCATCGCTCGCCACCGCCATTAGGCTGTACGAAGCCGAAGCCGCGCGCGTCGTTCCACTCGATGATCTTTCCTTGAAGGCGCATGGGTAAACTCAGAGCGAGGACAGGAAGCTGCTGACCGCCGGCCCGAACCGTGCGAAATCCACCAGGAACGCATCGTGCCCCTGCGGCGAATCCAGCCCGATGAACTGCGCATCCGCACCGCCGGCGCGCAGACCGTCGGCGATCTGCTGTTGCTGCTGCACCGGGAACAGGATGTCGGTGTTGGCGCCGATCGCCAGTGCCTTGCCCACCTGGATGCGGGCCAGCCCGGCCATCACGTCGCCGTCGGCATATTCGGCCAGGTCGAACCAGTCCATCGAGCGGCTCAGGTACAGATAGCAGTTGGGATCGAAGAAGCGCACGAAGCGGCGGGCATGGCCTTCCAGATAGCTTTCGACCTGGAATTCGAGGCCGAACGGATCGTCATCGGCCTGGTCCGAATCCAGGCGCACGCGGCCGAAGCGGCCATCCCATTCCAACGCGGAGCGATAGGTGATCACGCCGAGCTTGCGGGCCATGCGCATGCCCGATTCCGGATAGGCCTGGTCGGTGTAGCGACCGCCATTCCACTGCGGATCAAGCCGGATCGCCTCGCGTTGCAGCGAGCGGATCGCGATCGAGAACGGCAACGCCTGGGCACTGCCGGAAATATTGATATGGCTGCGCGCGATGCCCGGGTGCAGCAACAGCAGCGCCAGCGCGGTCATTCCGCCCATCGAGTTGCCGATCACGCAGGCCAGCTCGGTCACGCCCAATGCGCGCACCACCTCGACCGCTGCGCGTGCGCCATCTTCGATCGACAGTTCGGGGAAGCGCAGGCCGTACAGCTCCCCGGTGGCCGGGTCGATGCTGGCCGGACCGGTCGAGCCCTTGCAGCTGCCCAGCGAGTTCACGCAGATCACGAACCAGCGATCCGTATCGATCGGCTTGCCCGGGCCGACCATCGCCTCCCACCAGCCGGCGGCCGGGTTGTTGGCGTTGGCCGCGGCATGCGCATCGGGCGAGAGCCCGGTGACGATCAATACCGCATTGCCGGCATCGGCAGCGAGCGTGCCCCAGGTTTCGTAGGCAACGTGCGCATCGTGCAGTTCACCGCCGCGCTTGAACGCGAACGGCGAGGGCAGGGCGTGATAACGGGTGCCGGGGGGAATGAATTCAGTCATGCGCGCAGTTTAGCCGGGCGCCGCGATGGCGCCGTAGTGGTGAGCGGCACGCTGCGTCGCGGCCGCGCATCGGTCAGGGGCGATCAAACACCAGGGACACCGGCCCGGCGTGGGGCAGGCGCACCCGTACCGGCGCGGTTTCCACATCGTCCGGCTGGCGGTTGGCCTGGCCCGAGCGCGACAGCCGTGCCACTACCTCGACCTCCTGCAGCTGGGACAGCGTGCTGGTTGGCATCGGGCTGTCGCCATCGCCGAGCGTCACCAGCAGCGGCAGCCGGCTGGCCGGATGCTTCTGCACCGCGACCGGCATCGGCGGGCCGTCCGGCGCGCGTGCGATCACGAAGACCGTGGCGTTGGCCCAGGCCGGATCCATCGCGGTTCCGGGCGCGAAGCGCACCTGCACGGCGAGGGCGTGGTCGCCAGCCGCCGCAGG
>DMZT01000120.1 GCA_003484865.1 Stenotrophomonas sp. | reverse complement strand
TGCGGAATCGCCTGCAGGCCGGCCAGGAAGATCACCATGTTGTAGCCGAAGTTCTTCCACACCGCGAACAGCATGATGGTCGGCATCGCCCAGTTCGGGTCGCCCAGCCAGTCGATCGGGCTGATGCCCAGATGGCCCAGGCCGTAATTCACCAGGCCGTAGCTGGTATGGAACAGGTAACGCCAGATCACCGCCACCGCGACCAAGGTGGTCACCACCGGAGCGAACAGCGCGGTACGGAACAACGCTTTGAAACGGGCGGCCGGTGCATTGAGCAGGATCGCCGCACCCAACGACACCGCGATCGACAGCGGCACACCGACGATCACGAAGTACGTGGTATTCCACAGCGACTTCCAGAACATCGGGGTCTGCAGCAGATCGATGTAGTTGCCCAGGCCGACGAAGCGCAGGTTGTCACCGTCGGCCAGTGCGTACAGATCGAAATCGGTGATGCTCAGCGCCAGCGCCGAGAACACCGGCAGGCCGAAGAACACCGCGATGACCAGAATGGCCGGACCGGCGAACATCCAGCCGGCAAGCGAACGCTGCTTCATGGTGCCGCCTCCGTGGCCACCGCACTGGAGTGCGCCGTGTCGCTCGCCCCGGAGGATTCCTGCCGGTGCTGCTCATGCATCCAGCGGCGTTTGGCGAGGACCTTGTCCACGCGTTCGTCCAGCTCTTTCACTGCTTGATCCTGGTCTAGGCCACCACGCACCACCTGTTCGGTGGTGATCCGCATTTCCTGGGCGATCCGCTCCCACTCCAGCACCTTCGGGGTCGGCTTGACCCGCTCGAGCTGGTCGCGGAACGGCTGCGCCAATGGGTCGTTGGCCAGCGAGGGGTATTCCCAGGTGCTGCGCCGCGGCGGCAGGTCGCCGATGATCGAATGGAAGCGCTCCTGGATCGCCGGGCGCGACAGGAACTCGATCAGTTTCCACGAGGCTTCTTTCTGCTTCGAATCGCGGAAGATCACCAGGCTGGTCCCGCCGGCGATGCCCGCGCCCGGGCCATCCGGACCCGGCAGTGCGGCGGTGCCCCACTGCCCTTCCAGTTCCTTGGGCTGCAGCTTCTTGAACTCGCGGATGTTCCAGGGGCCGGACACGTAGAACACATTGAAGCCGCGGAAGAACTCGTCCCAGACGTTGGAGATCTGCGTCTCGGACATGCGCGGGGCCCAGCCCTGCGCGAACATGTTCTCGTAGAAGCCCAGCGTCCTGCGGAAGCCCGGGCTGCTGAAATTGCCACGGGTGTCTTCATCGCGCAGCAACGGATCGGGCTGCTGCAGCGCGAAGGACAGCTGCTGCTCGAACTCGTTGATCGGCATCAGTACCGCGTAGCGGTTCGGGCCCTGCATGGCCTTGATCGCCGCCATCATCTCGTTCCACTCGGCCCAGCTGCGCGGCGGGTGGTCGTAGCCGGCCTTGGCGAGCATGTCCTTGCGGTAATACAGCAGGCGCGTATCCACGTACCACGGCACCCCGACCAGTTCGTCGTGGATGACATTGGTATCCCAGATGCCCTGGAAGTAGTCGGCCGGGTCCACCACCTTGGACTGCGCCACGTAGGGCTGCAGCGGGGTCAGGGTATTGAGTTCGGCGAACTCGGGGATCCAGGTATTGCCCAGCTGGCACACGTCCGGCAGCCCTTCGGCGGCGAACGCGGTCAGCAGCTTTTCATGCGCGGCCGTCCACGGGATGTTCTGCACATCGACATGGATGCCGGGATTTTCCGCTTCGAACTCACGGACCAGGCCGGTGACGACTTCGGCCTCGCGGCCCATCGCCCAGAAACGCACGGTGACCCCTTCCGGTTCTTTCCGGCAGGCACTCAACAACAGACTGCCGGCAATCAGCAGCAACAGACTCAACCCCAGCTTCGGGCGCGACGACAATGGCACTGCTTACTTCCCCTGCTGCTGGTTGCGGTTCGAATTGGAATTGTTTTTCTGTTCCTGGGCGGCCGCCGCGCGCGATTCGGCGATGCCGACCGAGCGGGCCGAGGCCGCCTTTTCATCTTTCTGCAGTTCCATCGGCTGATCCTCGCCTTCCGGGGTCAACCAGCCACCGCTGAAGCCGGCACGCTCCAGACCCTTGCGGATATGGGCGTTCTTCTTCATCACATCCCAGACGAAATCGTTCCGGTAGTTGGCGATCATGGTCAGGATCGGGCCCTGGTCGATACCGATGTAATCGCTGGCCACCCAGCCGCGATCCGGCACCAGGCGACCGGTCTTGATCGGAATGTCGTAGTTGAAACTCGGGTTGAACGAATCCAGGAAGCCGTAGCTGGAATAGATGTAGTCGCCGTAGCGCTTGTGCATCTCCACCGCGGCCGGGATGACTTCTTCCGGCGCGAACACGATCGAGGCGATCGCCGCGGTCGGCGCGATGGTGCCGTCATCGAAATTCTCGCGCAGGCCCGCGCCGCGCGAAGAGTAATGGCGGAACTGGCGCTGCTCGCCGCGGTATTCCTGGGTGGTGTTCTGCGGGCCATCGCTGGCGGTCAGGCCCCACACGTTCTGGCCGTAATCCTTCCAGTTCATCGGGTTGGCGATCGCGTACTCGCGCTGCGCCAGGGCAGCCGAACGGCTGTTGAGGAAGTAGGTGCTGCCCCGCTCGCGCATGTAGGCATCCTGGATGTCGCGGAAGTCCACCCAAACATGCGTGTACTGGTGCCCGAACAGCGGGCCGAAGGACAGGTATTCCTGGCCCTGGTAGACGCCCCAGTCGTTGTCGTAGGTACGCGTCCAGACCGTCCAGGCGTCCGGGCTGACCGGGTGGGTCGGCGAGCCGAGCGCGAGGATGTAGACCATCATCGCCTCGTTGTAGCCCATCCAGTCGTGGTCGATGAAGCCGCTCTCCGGGAACCAGCCCATCGAGATCAGCGGCGCGCGCTGCTGCAGCCACGGCCAGTCCACGCGCTTGTACAGCGTATCGGCGATCTCGCGGATCTCTTTTTCGCGTGCGTCGTCACCATCGTAATAGGACTGCGCGAACAGCACGCCCATCATCAGCAGCGCGGTATCCACGCTGGACAGTTCCACCCAGCTGTCGTAGCGGCGGCCTTCCTGCATGTCCAGGAAGTGGTAGTAGAAGCCTTTGTAGCCGCCCTTGCCGGTGCGCTGCGGGCCCATCGGCAGGTCGCGGAAGAATTTCAACGTCAGCAGGGTGCGGTCGATCGCCTGGTTGCGGCTGACCCAGCCGTTCTCGATGCCGATCGGATAGGCGGTCAGCGCATAGCCCACCGAGGCGATGCTGGCGAACGGGCGCGACGGGTAACGGTCCGGGCTGAGCCCGTTGACCTCGTTGGTGGTATCCCAGAAGAACTGGAAGGTGCGGCGCTCGATATCGTCGAACAGCGGCGGCAGCTCCGGCTTCATCGGCCGCGGCGGCACATCCGCCTCGACCAGGATCACGGGCGGCTTGGGCTTGGCCGGCTCCTGCTGGGCCTGCGGCTGGCAGGCAGCGACGGCGAGACTGATCGTCGCAGCGGTCAACAGGTGGCGTGCCTGCATGGGCCAACTCCTTGTGCGTTGTTCGTGACTGGGAAGCATAACGTCCAATGACCTGAAATCGTTTACAGAACGCGTCCTTAAAAAACCACGCAGGCGTGGTCCAGAGCCGCGGGTCATTGCCCAGGCCGCTGCCACCCTCCGTGGCACCGGCCTGGACAATGGACTGGCCCGAAGGCCAGCCATTGCCATGAAACCGGCCCCGTCCGAAGACGGGGCCGTTGTTGCATCAGAAGCGGAAGCCGACTTCTGCCTTCACCTGACGCGGCGTACCGATGATGTCGCCGGTCTCGTTGTAGCTGGCCTGCAGCTTGCCGTTGGTCTTGACGTAGTTGTAGGTGGAGAAGTTGTCGAAGTTGAACACGTTGATGATGTCGATGCGCGCGTACAGCTCGGTCTCGCCCGGCATCTTGAACGTCTTCGTCGCCTGCAGATCGACCGAACGGTAGCCGAAGATCTTGCCACCCAGCAGGAACTTGCCATTGGCGTTGGGCACCGCGGCCTGCGGGGTCGGCAGGTTGTAGCCACTGGCCTGCGGCACGCCGTACCAGTCATTGACGGCAGTCGGGGTGGCCAGGGTGACCTTGCCACCGAAGGTGATGCCCCAGAAGCCCGCGTACGAACCGGTGACCACCAGGCGGTGGCGCGGCGCGCCGTTGGAACGGATGGTCGGGTAATCCTCGATCAGGCCGCGGTCGAACGCGTACTTCTCGTTGATGTCGCGGTTGTGGCGCGCGGTGGTCCAGGTGTAGGCCACCGAGGTACCCCAGCCGCTTTCCTGGGTGAACGGCTTCTGCGCCGACAGCAGGACCTGGGTCGCACGGGTCTTGATGCCCTGCTGACCGATGATCAGGCTGCCGAAGCCCGGCACGTTGCAGCTCCAGGCCTGGCTCAGGCCCGGGTCGGTGCCGCCGCACAGGCGCGGGTCATCGAAGAACTGGCCGGTCGGGTAACGGTTGCCCAGGGTGAAGGCGAAGCCGTCGTAGCTCAGGGTGCGGGAGATGGTGGCATCGGTCAGCCACTCACCCACCTGGTTGCTCATGCCGAAGCTGAACTGATCCGAGTACGGCACCTTGAGGTTGTTGTTCAGCAGATCGACTTCCAGACCGGCATTGCTGGTCGAGCCGACCAGGGTCTGCAGGTTGCCGATCCCGTTGAGCAGGTTCGGGTTCCAGTCGTAGCAGGCGGCCTGACCGTTGATGCAGGTGCCGGTCGACGGATTGCGGAAGTAGATGGTCGGCTGCGGCAGGGCCAGCTTGGTGGTTTCCAGCTGCAGGTTGTCGAACAGGTCGCGATCGTACGAACGACCGGCACCACCGTGGAACACGTGCTGCTCGTCGGCGTTGAGGTCATACGAGAAGCCCAGGCGCGGCTGCCAGGCATCCTTGAACGCCTTGCGGTTCTTGCCGGTGCTGATGTAATCGCCGATGTTCAGGCCACCCAGCGCCAGCGAATCGGCGTAGGTCTGGCCAGCGGCCGCACGCGGATCCTGCGAGTAGATCGCGTCGACCACCTGCTGCGGGGTGACGAAGTCCAGGTACGACGGGGTCTTCTCGTAGTCCCAGCGCAGGCCGAGGTTGAGCTGCAGGTGATCGTTGACCTGCCAGTCGTCCTGGATGAACAAGCCGATCTGCTTGGACTTCGAACGCACTTCGCCCGACACGCCCGACACGCCGGTCACCGGCTTGACGAACTGCGCCTTGTAGGGGATGGAATCCGGGAAGTCCGGATCGCCCAGGGTGTAGGTGAAGGTCGGGTTGATCTGCGCCGCGTCAGATGCGTACAGGTCGATCTGCTTGTACTTGGCGCCCATCTTGATGGTGTGATCGCCGGCCCACTGGATGCCATCCAGGGTCAGGTTGTCTTCGATCGACCAGCCCTTCTGGCCCTTCACCTGCGAATCCAGCGCCGATGCGCCACCGATCTTCACCACGGTGCGGTCTTCGGTGCCGTCCGGTGCGGTGTAGGTGATGCCGTTGGCCAGGGTCAGCGGGGTCGGGTTGTTGAACGAATCTTCATGGGTGACCATCAGTTCGTTGTAGTAACGCTCGCCGCTGTGGTTCCAGCGCAGGGCGTAACGACGGTCGGTGTTGACCACTTCACGGCCGGCTTCCGGCGCGGTCTGGCCGCTGAACTGCGACTGGGTTTCATCGCGATCCTGGAAGGTCAGCTCGATGCGATCGTTGTCGGTCGGCTCGAAGTCGACCTTGGCGAAGATCAGATCCTGCTGGAACGGCTGGCTGGCCGGGCCGAGACCGGCGGCGCCTTCCGGCGGCAGCAGGGCGGCAGCACGGCCGACCGCGCCGTCAGGCGCGATGGTGACCGGCAGGTCGAAGCGCTTGGCTTCATAGGTCACGAAGAAGTGAGCCTTGTCCTGGATGATCGGACCACCCAATGCAAACCCGTATTCCTTCTCGGCCGATGCCTCCTTCGTCTGGCCAGCCTGACGCTCGGCCGGGGTCTTGGCGCGCATGTCTTCGTTGGTGTAACGGTAGAAGGTTTCACCCTTGAACTCGTTGGTGCCGGACTTGGTGGCCGCGGTCACGGCCGCGCTCGACACCTGGCCGTATTCGGCCTTGTAGTTGCCGCTGATGACCTTGTATTCGCCGATCGCCAGCTGCGGGAACGGGTTGCC
>DMZT01000293.1:348-9079 GCA_003484865.1 Stenotrophomonas sp. | reverse complement strand
GGGACCGCGTTGGCGGCGTCCTGCAGCGAGCGCGGCGCGGCCACGGTCGGCACGCGGGCGCGGCCGGATTGGCCACAGGCCGAGACCACCACACTGCGCCAGTGCGCCAGTCGCTTCTCGGCACGCGCTGCATCCAGCTTCACTTCGGTGCGTTCGGCGTTGACCGGCACGAAGGCCTGCACCCCGAGTTCGGTCGCCTTCTGCAGGATCAGGTCCATCTTTTCCCCGCGGGCAATGCCCTGCAGCAGGGTGATGTGCAAGGGCGATTCGTTGTCCAGCGCGGTGGCCGCCTCGATCCGTACCTGCGCATCGCGCTTGCCGACGGTCACCAGGGTGGCGCTGTAGTCCTGGCCATCGCCGTTGAACAACACGCAGCCATCGCCTTCGCGCAGGCGCATCACGCGCACCAGATGGTTGGCGGCGTCTTCGGGCAGTGCCAGTGTTTGTCCGACCGCCAGCGGATGGTCGATATGGCTGCGGGTCACGCGCATGCGATGGCCTCGTCGATGGCGGCGAGGGTGGTCAGGGCAAGCAGGTCCAAGTGTTCATCCTCAACGCAGTACGGCGGCATCCAATACAGCACATTGCCCAGTGGGCGCAGCACCACGCCGCGTTTGAGCGCCGCTTTATAAGCATGCAGCCCGATCCGGGCCTCGGCCGGGAATGGCGTGCGTTTGTCGCCGTTGCGGGTCAGCTCGAAGGCCACCACCATCCCGGCCTGGCGTACATCGGCGACATGCGCATGGTCGGCGAACGGTGCGGCCAGGGTGCGCATCACCTCGGCAGTGCTGCGGTTGCGTGCAATCACGTCTTCGTCGGCGAAAATATCCAGGGTCGCCAGCGCGGCGGCGCAGGCCAGCGGATTGCCGGTGTAGCTGTGCGAATGCAGGAAGGCGCGCTCGCGTGAATCATCCAGGAAGGCGTCGTACAGCGCCTGGGTCGCCAGCACCGCCGACAGCGGCAGGAAACCGCCGGTCAGGCCCTTGGACAGGCACAGCAGGTCCGGCATCACCCCGGCCTGCTCACAGGCGAACATCGTGCCGGTGCGGCCGAAGCCGGTGGCGATCTCATCGGCGATCAGGAAGGCACCATTGGCATCGCACAGCGCGCGCGCGCGCTGCAGATAGACCGGGTCGTACATGCGCATGCCCCCGGCGCACTGCAGGCGCGGTTCCAGGATCACCGCGCAGATTTCGCCCGGGTGCTGGTCGAACAGCGTGGCCAGTGCATCGGCCGCCTGGTGCGCGCGCTGGGCGGCACTCTGGCCCGGTTCGGCCAGGTAGGCGTCGGGCGACGGGGCGAACAGCGCCTCGGTCAGCAGCGGCGCATACACGCGCCGATACAGCGGGATATCGCCGACGGACAGCGCCCCCAGGGTTTCGCCGTGATAGCCGTTCTCCAGCGCGACGAACCGGGTGCGGTGGTTCTCGCCACGGTTGCGGAAATAGTGGAACGCCATCTTCAGCGCCACTTCCACCCCGGCCGAGCCATTGTCGGCATAGAACACCTTGGCCAGCGGGTCGCGCCCGGCCTGGCGGGGGGCGATCGCCAGCAGGCGCTCGGCCAGCCGTACCGCCGGCTCATGACTGAAGCCGGCCAGCATCACCTGTTCCAGCTGGGTGGCCTGCTGGGCAATGGCCGCACCGATGCGCGGTTGCGCATGGCCGAACAGATTGGTCCACCAACTGCTCACCGCATCCAGATAGCGATGGCCGTCATGGTCGATCAGCCACGGGCCTTCGCCGCGGGCGATCGGCAGCAGGGGCAGGGTGTCGGGATGCTCACGCATCTGGGTGCACGGGTGCCACAGCACGGCCAGATCGCGTTGCCGCCACTGATCGGCCAGCGTGAGGGGGGCTGGGTCTGCTAGCATTTCGGGCTCATGAACACGTTTTCACCAGTACCCATTCTAGAGATGCTCGCATGAGCCGTCGCCTGCCCATCATCCACCAGATCACGGACGAGGAAAGCGGGCCGTTCCAGCGCCAGCATCTGGATCTGGAGTTTTCCAATGGCGAACGCCGCCGCTTCGAGCGGCTGGTGACCCGCGGTCACGGCGCGGTGGTGGTGGTGCCGATGCTCGATGACGAGACCGTGCTGCTGGTGCGTGAATACGCCGCCGGCATGCACCGGTATGAGCTGGGACTGGTGAAAGGCCGCATCGATGCCGGCGAAACCCCCGAGCAGGCCGCCGACCGTGAGCTGAAGGAAGAGGCCGGTTACGGCGCCCGCCGGGTCGACGTGCTGCGCGCGATGACCCTGGCCCCCACCTATATGAGCCACCAGTCCTGGCTGGTGGTGGCGCGGGATCTGTACCCCGAGCGCCTGGTCGGTGATGAACCGGAGGAGCTGGAGGTCGTGCCGTGGAAGCTGGCCGATCTGGACCAGTTGATGCTGCGCGAGGATTTCTCCGAAGGCCGATCGCTGGCGGCGCTGTTCATCGCACGCGAGTGGCTGGGGCGGAAGGAATGATCAAACTCACGACGGATCTGCGCGAAACCGTCATCGCCATCGCCCAGGACGCGGCCGCCGCCATCATGGCGGTGTATGCCACGCCGTTCGATGTGGAAATCAAATCCGACCACAGCCCGGTCACGGCAGCCGATCTCGGCGCCAACCAGGTGATCGAGCGTGGGCTGGCCCAGCTCACCCCGGAGCTGCCGATCCTCTCCGAAGAATCGGCGCAGGTGCCGTGGGAGATCCGCCAGCACTGGGGCGCCTACTGGCTGGTCGATCCGCTGGATGGCACCCGCGAATTCGTCAAACGCAACGACGAGTTCAGCGTCAACATCGCACTGATCTACCAGGGCGCGCCGGCGTTCGGCGTGGTGCTCGCCCCGGCCACCGGCCAGATCTGGCATGCGATGCGCGGCGAACTCGCCTACCGCCGCGACGGCATGCGCGATTCGGTGCTGCGCACCCGTACGCCCGCTTCGGCCCCGCTGCGGGTAGCCGCCAGCCGCTCGCACCGCAGCGAGCAGACGCAGGCGCTGCTGGATCGCATGGGCGATATCGAGGTGCTCGCCCAGGGGTCCTCGCTCAAGTTCTGCCGCCTGGCCGAAGGCACGCTGGACGTGTACCCGCGGCTGGGCCCGACCTCCGAGTGGGACACCGCCGCCGGGCAGTGCGTGCTGCACGCCGCCGGGGGCGCGGTGCTCTCGGCCGAGACCGGCAAGCCGTTCCGCTACAACCGCCGCGAGAGCCTCTTGAACGGCGACTTCATCGCGCTGGGCGATACCCGCCTGCCGTGGCGCGCGTGGCTGCCCGCCTGACCTGACTGGAGCAACGATGCCTGCCACCCCCGAACTGGACCGCCTGCTGGGCATCATGGCGCGCCTGCGCGACCCGCTGCAGGGCTGCCCCTGGGACCTGCAGCAGGACTTCGCCAGCATCGCGCCGTACACCATCGAAGAAGCCTACGAGGTCGCCGATGCGATCGACCGTGGCGATCTGGATGACCTCAAGGATGAGCTCGGCGATCTGCTGCTGCAGGTGGTCTTCCACGCGCAGATGGCGCAGGAGCAGGGGGCGTTCGGGTTTGCCGACGTCGCCCGCGCGATCAGCGACAAGATGGAGCGTCGCCATCCGCACGTGTTCGCCCAGGTCCAGGTGGACGGGGCCGAGGACGTCAACAGCAACTGGGAGGCGATCAAACGCGCCGAGCGCGTTGCCAAGGGCCACACCGATACCTCGGCGCTGGCCGGCATCTCGCGTGGCCTGCCGGAGTGGCAGCGGGCGGTGAAGCTGCAGGCACGCGCGGCACGGGTCGGGTTCGACTGGCCGGGCCCGGCGCCGGTGATGGACAAGGTGCGCGAAGAACTGGACGAAGTCGCCGCGGAATTCGCGCGTGGCCCGGTCGAGGAAAATCACGCGCGCCTGCAGGAGGAGCTGGGCGATCTGCTGTTCGTCTGCGCCAACCTGGCCCGCCACGCCAAGGTCGATGTGGGCGCTGCGCTGCGTCTGGCCAACCACAAATTCGAACGACGCTTCCGCGCGATGGAGGCCCAGGCCGATGCAGCGGGGCAGTCCATGGCCGCGCTGGATCTGGAGGCGCAGGAGGCGCTCTGGCAGCAGGCCAAGGCGGACGAGCCCGCCGCGTGAAGACGCTGCTGCTGTTCGTGCTGACCGCCGTGGCCGAAATTGTCGGCTGTTACCTGCCGTGGCTGTGGCTGCGCAAGGACGGCAGTGCGTGGCTGCTGCTGCCGGCGGCCGTCAGCCTGGCGCTGTTCGCCTGGCTGCTGACCCTGCACCCGACCGCCAGCGGGCGCGTCTACGCCGCCTACGGCGGGGTCTATATCGGCACCGCGCTGATGTGGCTGTGGCTGGTGGATGGCATCCGCCCCAGCCGCTGGGACCTGCTCGGCGTCGGCCTGTGCCTGGCCGGCATGATGGTCATCATGTTCGCCCCGCGCACCGCCTGAACCTGGTTGACGGCCCGCCAGGGCACTTCCCGATGCCGGTGTGAAGGTGCCTTGGCTATACTCGGCGTTACGAATCCGGGGAAAGGGAGTGACCTGATGTTTCCGACCATGCTGTTCTCGCTGGTGCTGGCCTTCGTGGCCGTCGTCATCCTCTTCAAGGCCGTGCGGATGGTGCCGCAGGGCTACGAATGGACCGTGGAGCGCTTCGGCCGTTACACCCACACCATGTCGCCCGGCCTGCACTTCCTGATCCCGATCGTCTACGGGGTCGGCCGCAAGGTGAACATGATGGAGCAGGTGCTGGACGTGCCGAGCCAGGAAGTGATCACCAAGGACAACGCCGCCGTGCGCGTGGATGGCGTGGTGTTCTTCCAGGTGCTCGATGCGGCCAAGGCGGCCTACGAGGTCGCCAACCTGGAGGTGGCGATGATCGCGCTGGTGCAGACCAACATCCGCACCGTGATCGGCTCGATGGATCTGGATGAATCGCTCAGCCAGCGGGAGGTGATCAACGCCCAGCTGCTGAGCGTGGTCGACCATGCCACCAACCCGTGGGGCGTGAAGGTGAACCGCATCGAGATCCGCGATATCCAGCCGCCGCGCGATCTGCTCGATGCGATGGCGCGGCAGATGAAAGCCGAGCGCGAAAAGCGCGCGCAGATCCTGGAAGCCGAAGGCTCGCGTCAGTCCGAGATCCTGCGCGCCGAAGGCGAGAAGCAGGCCACCGTGCTGGAGGCCGAGGGCCGCAAGGAGGCGGCCTTCCGCGATGCCGAAGCGCGCGAGCGCTTGGCCGAGGCGGAGGCCAAGGCGACCACGATGGTCTCCGAGGCGATCGCCCAGGGAGACGTGCAGGCGATCAACTACTTCATCGCGCAGAAGTATGTGGAAGCATTCAAGGAACTGGCGACCTCGCCGAACCAGAAGCTGGTGCTGATGCCGATGGAGGCCAGCGGCGTGATCGGCTCGATCGCCGGCGTGGCCGAACTGGCGCGCGAGGCGTTCGCCAAGCAGGAAGAGAAGAAAGCCACGCGCGGCGTCCCGCCGCGGATCGGAGGCTGACATGCGCTGGGAAGTGGTGGCCTGGGGCGCGCTGGCACTGGTGCTGTTTGCCGCCGAGGCGCTCGCGCCCGGCGCCTTCATGTTGTGGATCGGGATCGGTGCGGCGGCCGTGTTCGTGCTGGTCGCGGTGTTCGCCGAGATCCCGCTGCTGTGGCAGGTGGTCGCCTTCGTGGTGCTCAGCGTGGTCTCGATCCAGTGCTACCGGCGCTGGGGGCGATCACACGATCGCCAGAGCGACCAGCCGCTGTTGAACCGGCGCGCCGAGCAGTTGATCGGGCGGGTGGTCGTGCTCGACCAGGGCATCGTGGCCGGCAAGGGCCGGGCCAAGATCGACGATGCATTCTGGGTGGTCGCCGGGCCGGATCTGCCGGCCGGCAGCCCGGTGCGCGTGGTGGCGGTGGAAGGGATGACGCTGAAGGTACAGCAGGCCTGATCCTCGGTTTTCCCGCACCGCCGCAGGCGTTGTGAAGACGGTTCTGGGATAATGATGGCTTGCCTTCATTCCCCCGGAACCGGTCATGACCCAGAAGACGCTTCTCAACGATACCCACCGCGCACTCGGCGCCAAGATGGTCGACTTCGGTGGCTGGGACATGCCCATTCATTACGGTTCGCAGCTGGACGAGCACCACCTGGTGCGCAGCGATGCCGGCATGTTCGACGTCAGCCACATGACCGTGGTGGATCTGCGCGGTGAGCAGGTCAAGCCGTTCCTGCGCACGCTGCTGGCCAACTCGGTGGACAAGCTCAAGGCCACCGGCAAGGCCCTCTACTCGTGCATGCTCAATGCCCGCGGCGGCGTGATCGACGACCTGATCGTCTATTACATGGCTGACGATTTCTTCCGCATGGTGGTCAACGCCTCCACCCGCGAAAAGGACCTGGCCTGGATCCGCGAGCAGGCGGCAGCCTTCAACGTGGAGGTCATCGAGCGCGAAGAGCTGGCCATCATCGCCGTGCAGGGCCCGACCGCACGCGAGCGCGTGATCGGCCTGCTGGGCGAGGGCGACCGCGCCGCGCTGGAAAAGCTGGGCCGCTTCGCTGCCCTGGAGACCGCCACCGCCGACGGCACCGCGCTGTTCGTGGCGCGTACCGGCTACACCGGTGAAGACGGTTTCGAGATCCTGCTGCCGCAGACCGCCGTGGTCGCCTTCTGGAATGCGCTGAGCGCCGCCGGCGTGCGTCCGGCCGGCCTGGGTGCGCGCGATACGCTGCGCCTGGAAGCCGGCATGAATCTCTATGGCCAGGACATGGACGAGGAGATCACACCTTATGAGGCCGGCCTGGCCTGGACCGTGGCACTGGACGAAGGCCGCGACTTCATCGGGCGCGACGTGCTCGAGGCGCAGAAGGCGGCGGGCAACGCCCGCCAGCTGATCGGCCTGGTCATGGATGAGAAGGGCGTGCTGCGTCACGGCCAGGCGGTGCTCACCGCCAGCGGTGAGGGCGAGATCCTGTCGGGCACCTTCTCGCCGACCCTGGGCAAGGGCATCGCGTTCGCCCGCGTGCCGGGCGGCGAACTGGGCGAGGTCCGCGTGGATATCCGTGGCAAGCAGATTCCGGTCCGCGTGGTGAAGTTCCCGTTCGTGCGCGAAGGCCAGGCCCAGCCCGGCGTGTTGATCGACGGCTGATGCCGTGATGTATCCGGTGCGGACGCGTTCGTGTCCGCGCCGGTTGGTTACACTACCCCCGTTTCTTGACCCCCCCTGATATTCCTCGGAGCAGTCCCATGAGCGAGATCCCCGGCGACCTCAAATTCCTCAAGTCCCACGAGTGGGCACGCGTTGAAGGCAGCGGCCGCGTCACCGTCGGTATTTCCGACCACGCCCAGGGCCTGCTTGGCGACCTGGTCTATGTTGAACTGCCGGAGGTGGGCCAGGAGGTCAAGGCCGGCGAACAGGCTGCCGTGGTCGAGTCGGTGAAGGCCGCTTCGGACGTGTACAGCCCGATCACCGGCACGGTGGTCGAGGTCAATTCGGCCCTGAGCGACAAGCCGGAAACCATCAACGAAGACGCCTACGGCGACGGCTGGATCTATGTCGTCGAAGTGGCCGGCCTGGACGAAGTCAACGATCTGCTGGGTCCGGACGACTACGCCGAGCTGCTGGAAAACGAAGATCACTGATCGTCGTTTCCGCTGAAGAACGGCCGCCCGGTGCGGCCGTTTTTTTTTGCCCGCGCGTCGGGCGCGCGCCGATCGCGTTAGTAGTGCGTGAGGATTGCAGTGCGCGCGCGATGGGCGATGATCGCGACGGCTGGCTCATGACGATCGGTTCGGTGCCGATGCGCGCCGGCGATCTGGTCTGCGCCGACGCGCCAATGGCATGCCGAACAGGTATCCCGGCGGACGTGCGGCGATGTTCAACGGCGAACGCCAGGCGCGAACGTGTCGGTCCCGAACGGTCAAAAGTTTGCGCAGTTACGCAAATCGGGTGGAAAAAAGCGCGGGCAGATGTGAAAAGTTTTGCGGTCTGTTTAAGGTGCGCACGGGGAGTCCTGTGGCAGGGGTGGTGGCATGCGATGCGCGCGTGGCGTTGCAGGACGGCGCACGGCGTTGTTGCGATGTCGCTACACGAAAGTGCTTCTTTTAAGTGCTTTTCTTTTCTGTGTTGCCTGTGTTCGGTTGCGTGGGGTGTTCGCGGTGGCGTTGGCATGGCGCTCTCGTCGGCTCGATGACGGGTACGCAGAGGGGGCCGCGGCAGGGTGCCGGTGTGAAAATTTTTCGCCGGGGTTGTTGACAGTGAAAAAAAGCGTGATTAGGTTTCGCCTCAGCAGACCTTGCCTGCGAACAGAGTGAGCAGAATCGACATCAAGTCGCGAAGCACAACCTGGACATCCACCTCGCGTCCGATGACGGTGGAGATGGCTTCGCTTCCTTCAGCGAACCGCAAGACCCTTCCTGATCCGATATCTGCCTGGCCGCATGTGGCAGGTGTCTCCGTATCCGTCACGACGCGCATGACGCGACGGCGGTCCCCGCGACGCAGCAACGGCGGGTTTGCTTTACCTGGGCGTTTCCACTCCATAGATCACTGACGAGGAGCCATCCCATGGCAACCAAGAAAGCTGCGAAGAAAAAGCCGGCCGCCAAAAAGGCAGCCAAGAAGGTCGCTAAAAAGGCGACTGCCAAGAAGGCCGTGAAGAAGGTAGCCAAGAAAGCCGCTGCCAAGAAGACGGTGAAGAAGGCGGCCAAGAAGGCGACCGCTCGCAAGGCAGCCGTAAAGAAGACGGCCAAGAAGGCCGTGAAGAAG
>DMZT01000293.1:0-181 GCA_003484865.1 Stenotrophomonas sp. | reverse complement strand
CCAAGAAGGCCGTGAAGAAGACGGCAAAGAAGGCTGCGACCAAGAAGACCGCAAAGAAGGCAGTGAAGAAGACGGCGAAGAAGGCCGTCAAGAAGACGGCGAAGAAAGCCGTCAAGAAGACTGCAAAGAAGGCAGCTGCCAAGAAGACCGCGAAAAAGGCGGTAAAGAAGACGGCCAAGAA
>DMZT01000284.1 GCA_003484865.1 Stenotrophomonas sp. | reverse complement strand
CTGCCTCCAGCGCCGCGCGAAGGCGTTGGCACTCGGCGTCCTCGTCGGCATCGAAGTCCGGCCCCTCGACCCCGCCCGGTATCCGGCCATCGAGCGCCTTGGACAACGTCACCGCCCGCGTCCAGTCCACCCACTCGCTGAGCCGGTCTGACAGGGCAGGGCCCGTCGAGGACAGGTTGCTCTCAGCGAGGCGGGCCAGCAGCCGGATGAAGGCCGGGCCCGGGACAGGCGTCCGTTGCGCGGTTTTGGCCATTGTTCCGGTTAAAACGATGAATTTTACACCGTAATGACCGGTAGCCGCCCGGCGCCGGGGTTCAGGCTCGGCCGGCCCTCACTTCGCCAGCAGGGGCCAGTAACCGTCCAGTTGCCTGCGCTGGCGGGCGGTGAGTTCACCGCCCAGCGCCGTCCTGAGCCGGTCTGCTTCAGCGCGGCGGCCGGCCCGAATCGATTCACGCGCCAGCTCCAGGTGGGCGCGTTGGCGCACGCTGAGGTTACCGAAGGGGTCGAACCAGGAATCCAGACGGCGGATATCCTTCACCCCGGTCCAGGTGAATCGTGCCTCGCCGGCGATGGCCGCAATCTGTCTGTAACGCCCGATCGCCTCGGCGCGACTGATGCGGCCCTGCAGCAGGTCCAGTCGTGTCGCCAGCAACTGCACCTCAGCGGCAGCACCACTCCCGGACAGGGCGTCCACCGTTTCGCGCAGGAATGCGTCGTCGCGGTTGCCTGTTTCTGCCTGTCTGCCGAGCAGGTTGAAGCTGGCGACCGCGAAGCGGTACGCCGGCAGTTCCCGTTGGTGGACATCCGCATCGTTCGGGGCACCCAGGCTCGACGGTTGCACCACCACGATGCCGGGCTCATCGGCCAGCACAGCATCGATGTCGCGCTTGTGGAACTCACCGACCACCACGACCACGGTGCCGCCTGGATGCGCCCGCGCGGCGGCCGCGATGCGCTTGGCCTGCAGGAAGGTGCGATACAGGAACAGGCGACGTGGCAGGTCCTGTGCGGTACGTGCCGCTGGGGTGAGGCTCCATTGCGTGGAGCGCGTCACATTGTGGGGATCGTCGGCATGGAAAAGCGTTCGGTGCAATTGCGCCGGCTCGGGGAAGGTCAGGAACTGTTGGAAGCCCCGGATCGGCCGGATTTCAGGAATCGCCTCCAGATCCATGCCGAAGCCCAGTTGGGCGTCTTCCGTCGAGGGATGCCAGTCGAAGGGGCACACGTCAATGTTGCGCTCCCGGGCGAACGGCACCACCACGTCCTGCACTTCGTAGGTGAACTCATAGAAATCGTTACGTGCAAATGCCTCCGGCGATCGCTCTATGCAGATGGCATCGGGCGCAGCGCGATCGAGGAACGCCGCCAGCACCGCGGGCCGATCCTCACGCGCCACGAGCTGCGCGGCATGGTCCACGCCCAGCACGATCACCTGTGTTGCTGTTTCAGGCGGCGCGCTCTTTGCAGGCAACGACAGCATTGCCAATACCACACCCACGACCAACATCCTGTTCATTACGGCTCCTGCGCACACGGTGTGTAGCGCAGGGTGGCAGGCTGCAGGACCGAATGCGGGTGCCAGAAGTTGTAGTCACGGCAACGGCGCGTGCGGGGAGACCAAGCCCTGCTCGCGCAGCGCGCTCCAGAATGCCGGCGGAATCGCGACCTCGGCCAACGCCAGATTCTCCGCGATACGGCTGGGCTGGCTGGCGCCCGGGATCACCGCCGCGACCGCCGGATGGGCGAGCGAGAACTGCAGCGCTGCGGCACGGATATCCACGCCGAACTGCGCGCACACCTGCTGCAGGCGCCCCACGCGATGCAGCACCTCGGCGCCGGCTTTCTGGTACTCATAGTGCGCGCCGCCGGCGAGAATGCCGGAGTTGTAGGGACCACCGACCACGACGCTGGCACCACGCGCTTCGGCCGCCGGCATCAGATTGGCCAGCGCTTCGTGGTGATCCAGCAGGGTGTAGCGCCCGGCGAGCACGAAGCCATCCGGGTCGGCCTGCTGCAGCGCCATCACGCAGGGCTCGACGCGGTTGACGCCCAGGCCCCAACCCTTGATGACACCTTCCTCGCGCAGCCGGGTCAGCGCGGTCGCGGCACCGGACATGGCCTGGTGGAACACGGCGCGCCAGTCATCGCCATGGAAATCCTTGGCCGGGTCATGGATCCAGACGATGTCGAGGCGGTCGGTCTTCAGGCGCTTCAGGCTCTCTTCGATCGCGCGCAGCGTGCCGTCGGCGCTGTAGTCGTAGACGATTCTGTTGGGCAATCCGTGCTCGAACAGGCCTCCTTTCTCACCCAGATCACGCTGGGCGGTGTCTTCGGTTTCATCCAGCAGGCGACGGCCGACCTTGGTGCTGAGCACATAGGCATCGCGCGGATAGTGTTGCAGCGCTTCGCCTAGGCGCAGTTCGGCCAGGCCGGCGCCGTACATGGGGGCGGCGTCGAAGTAGCGGATGCCGTGGTCCCAGGCGGCGTGCACGGTGTCCAGTGCCTCCTGTTCGGGGATGGCGCGGTACATGTTGCCCAGAGGGGCGGTGCCGAAGCCGACGCGGCCGGGGAGATCAATGCGCATGCGGTGGGGTCCGAGGTTGCAGGCCAGGCAGTCTGCGCGCGGCGTTGGTCCGCAAACACCCGTCCAGCGGCGAAAGACAGTTGCCCTGGGCGCAAGGATCCCGGCCCGGCTGCGTAGCGTCTGCGGTGAGGCAACGATTACTCTGTGACCCGATCTCACAGGGGAGTGCGGAAGATGGGTTGGACCGGGAAGATCGCGCCGATGGCGCTGTGGTTGGCCGCCAGCGGGACCGTCATGGCGGCCACGCCCGCACCTTCAGCCGCGGAGGGCGTGCGGAACGTCCCCGGTTTTGCCTTACCGCTCTCGCCCTATCTGAGCCCTGAAGCACAGGCGGCGATGCGCAGCGCGGTGGTCAACGGTGATCCCGTCGCAAAGATGGACAACGCCACCGTGCTCAAGGAATTGGCAGCGATCCGCAAGGGCGCGGACGCGTGGGCCTACGGAGAAATCCAGGCGCTGCGCGAGCGCTATCCGGTTGAGCTGCACCATGAACGCTGGAACGGCGTGCCGGTGGTGCGGGTCGAGCCGCACAGTGCACCCGCCGACCCGGCGCAGCGGCGGCTGCTGATCGAGCTGCATGGCGGCGCCTTCGTCTTCGGGCGTGCCGACAGTCTCGGCCTGCTCGAGGCGATCCCGGTGGCGGCAATGACCGGTGCCACGGTGGTGGCGGTGGAATATCGGCAGGGGCCCGAGCACCACTTTCCGGCCGCCAGCGAGGATGTCGCGGCGGTATATCGCGCCGCGTTGGAGAAAATGCCCGCACAGCACATCGGCCTGTTCGGCTGCTCGGCCGGCGGCGTGCTGACCGGTGAATCGCTGGCGTGGTTCGACAAGGAGAAGCTGCCGATGCCGGCCGCGGCCGGGTTGTTCTGCGCCGGCGGCGATGCCCGTTACGGCGGCGACTCGCGCTATGTGGCCGCGGCGGTGACCGACGCCCTGCTGCCGCATGCCGATGGCACGCTGCCGATCATGGAAGATCTGTACTACGGCAAGGTCGATTTCCGGGATCCACTGGTGTCGCCGGTGTTTTCAGATGCGGTACTGGCCCGGTTTCCGCCCACGCTGTTCATCACCGCCACCCGCGCGGCCGAAATGAGCAACGTCGCCTACACCCATTCCCGGCTGGTGGACCTCGGCCGCGAGTCGGACCTGCACGTCTGGGACGGCCTGGGCCACGCCTTCCACCTGGACGCGCGCTTGCCGGAAAGCCAGCAGGCCTACCGGGTGATGGCGCGCTTCTTCGCCAGGCACCTGCAGACGCCGCTGCCGGCATCCCCGGGGGAGTAGGGCGCACAGGGCCTGCATACGCTGTGCATACATCCGTATGCACGGTGCTTACATGCCGTTGCCTACGGTGGAACCCGAGTGCACCCGCGCTCGGTTTTCCCCATAAGGAGTAGATGATGAGTCAGCAGATTCCCGAAGGTACCCTGGTCGTTGTAGCCGATGGCGGCTCGGCCCGCGTGTTCACCAACGTTGGCACCGCGCACAAGCTGCAACTCAAGCAGGAGGGGGAACTGCAGCTGCAGGCCGTGAGCGATACCGGCGCATCCGGGCAGGGGCCGTCCGGCTCGGTGCCCCAGGAAATGTCGATTTCCCAGCTCAACGAGGCGACGTTTGCCAAGCAGGTGGCGGCGCAGTTGAACGAAGACGCGTTGAAGAACCGCTACGCGCACCTGATCCTGATCGCCGACCCGCAGACCCTGGGCCGTATCCGCCCGCTGCTGCACAAGGAAACCCAGGAGCGTCTGCTCAAGGATCTGGCCAAGGACTTCACCAACGCGCCGCTGGAGGATATCCAGCGCGCGCTGTCCTGAGAATCGCCCATGACCTTCGTTCGTGAGTACAGCCCATCCGACATCACCCGTGCCGACATCGATGCGGGCAGCGGATGGGTGCTGCTGGAATTCGGTACCGGTTGGTGCGGCCATTGCAGTGCCGCCCAGCCCCTGCTGCAGAAGTTTCTGGGTGGCTACGACGCGACACACCTGAAGGTCGAGGACGGGAAGGGGCGGCCACTGGGCCGCTCCTTTGCCGTGAAGCTGTGGCCGACCGTGATCCTGCTGCCCGACGGCCACGAAATCGCGCGGGCGGTGCGACCGCATGAGCGCGAGGATCTGACGCCACTGATCGATGCGCTTGAGAGCGGGCAGTAACACACGGCCCACTCTCAACCGCCGTGCGATCACAGTCAGTACAATCCATTTCCCGCGTTGCGCAGGCGTGTATGCATCGCGTGAAAAGCGCACCCAAACAGCTTGAAACACGCTGTTCCACGCTGCCAGACAGGGCAGTACGGGGCTCGCGCTGGCCAAATGTAGTAACATGACTCGCTTGATCACCCCCGGGCCATTGCCCGCTTCCTGGTCATCCATCCCGCAGCGTCGCTGAGTCCACGCGGCCGTCCGGGATCGTCTGTTGCAACCCCTCTTCGCGCATCGCGCTGTGTCATCAGAGGCGGTATTTCCTGTGCCGTGCGCGGGACCTCGGGCGCCGTGATGGCCTGCTTCCAGGAGAAAGCAGATGCAGGACCTGCCTGCCGCACACGCTCATTTCGGCTGGTTCAAACGCCGCCGCCAGATGCATGTCGACGAAGTCACCGTCGTTGATCGTCCCATGTTGAAGAAGGCCGTTGGCGCCGCCGCGCTCGGCAACGCGATGGAGTGGTTCGATTTCGGCGTCTACGGCTACCTCGCCGTGACCCTTGGCCAGGTGTTCTTCCCCGACAGCAGCCCGACCGCACAGCTGATCGCCACCTTTGCCACCTTTACCGTCGCCTTCCTGGTGCGCCCGCTGGGCGGGTTGGTGTTCGGGCCGCTGGGCGACAAGTACGGGCGGCAGAAGGTGCTCGCGGCCACCATGATCCTGATGGCCGCCGGCACCTTCAGCATCGGCCTGATTCCCTCGTACGACCGCATCGGGATCTGGGCGCCGGCGCTGCTGCTGCTTGCCCGCATCGTGCAGGGGTTCTCCACCGGCGGTGAGTATGGCGGCGCGGCCACGTTCATCGCCGAGTATTCGACCGACCGCAATCGTGGCCTCATGGGTAGCTGGCTGGAGTTCGGTACGCTGGGCGGCTACATCGCCGGTGCCGGCACGGTCACCGCGCTGCACATGGCCCTGAGCAGCACGCAGATGCTGGACTGGGGCTGGCGCATCCCGTTCCTCGTCGCCGGTCCGCTGGGTCTGCTTGGCCTGTACATGCGCATGAAGCTCGAAGAGACGCCGGCGTTCCGCGCGTATGCCGAAGAGGCCGAGAAGCGCGATCACGAACGCCCCGGCCTGGGCGCGCTGTTCCGTGTGCATTGGGCCCAGCTGCTGATCTGTGTCGGCCTGGTGCTGGTGTTCAACGTCACCGATTACATGCTGCTCACCTACATGCCCAGCTATCTCAGCGTCACGATGGGCTATGCCGAGAGCAAAGGCCTGCTGCTGATCATCATCGTGATGCTGGTAATGATGCCGCTCAATGTGCTGGGCGGGCTGTTCAGCGATCGCCTGGGCCGCCGCCCGATGATCATCGGTGCCTGCATCGCGCTGTTCCTGCTCGCGATCCCGTGCCTGAAGCTGGTCGGCAGTGGCAATGACTGGCTGATCTTCCTCGGGCTGATGCTGCTCGGCGTGGCGCTGGTGTGCTTCACCAGCTCGATGCCGTCCACGCTGCCGGCGCTGTTCTATACGCCGGTGCGCTACAGCGCGCTGTCGATCGCCTTCAATGTATCGGTTTCGCTGTTCGGTGGCACCACGCCGTTGGTGACCGCCTGGCTGGTGGAGCGCACCGGCGATCCGCTGGTGCCGGCGTACTACCTGATGGGCGCGGCGGTGATCGGCGTGATCACCATGCTGTTCGTGCGTGAGACGGCCGGGATGCCGCTGCGTGGTTCGCCGCCGGCGGTGGCCAGCGAAGCCGAAGCCCGTGCGCTGATGCGCAGCGACGAGCCGGTCACGGTGGATGCGACCCAGCCGACGCTGCCGGTGGCCGCCGTGCCGGAGGACGCGCGTCCGGCGTAACGCCGGTCCGCGTCCATCATCAACGGCGCACCAATGGCGCCGGGCGATCGGCCCGGCGCCGGCAACACCCGCACCGCAACATGTCAGCC
>DMZT01000285.1 GCA_003484865.1 Stenotrophomonas sp. | reverse complement strand
TGAACACGCGGCGCGGTACATTACCAACTGCCCGGGGAATTGCCGCGCCGCAAGGCATAGGAGCCGCGCGGTCGACGTCCCGAGCCGGAGGCTTACATGTTCACCACCCTGGTCGCCGTGCTGGTTGCCTTGGCCCTGGGCCATGTCGCGCCGGGCGTGGCCGTCGCGCTGCGGCGTTTCGGCCTGTACCGGCGCTGGCTGCAGTGGCTGGACCGGCACGCCGCCGAAGACGGGGTCTGGCGCGGCCGCAAGGGCGCCTGGCTGGCGGTGCTGCCGTTCGTGGCAGTGCTGGGCCTGCTCCAGTGGCTGTTCGATGACCGCGTCTACGGCCTGGCGTCGCTGCTGCTGGGCGTGCTGGTGCTGGTGATGTGCTGGGGCCCGCGCGATCTGGACCGCGATGTCGAGGCGGTGATCGACGCCGATGACGCCCACGCCCGCCACCTGGCGATCGCGCAGCTGCAGTCCGCCGGTGGCAGCCTGCAGGAAGACGTCCCCTCGCTGGTCGAAGCCACCGTGCTCAACGCGCTGCGGCGCTGGTTCGCGGTGCTGTTCTGGTTCCTGCTGCTGGGCCCGGTCGGCGCGCTGCTGTATCGCCTGCTCGCCTTGCTGGGGGTTGGCCCGATGCGCTCGCTGGCCAGCGTGGAAGCGGTCGCCGGGGCGCGCGTGGTGCTGTCCTGGCTGGAGTGGCCGGTGGCGCAGCTGATGTCGCTGTCGATGGCGCTGGTCGGCAACTTCGATACCGCGTTCAAGGCCTGGCGCGAAGCGCACGGGAATCAGTGGTCGGCCTCGACACACTTTCTCGGTGCGGTCGCGCGGGCAAGCGTGAGCGCCGAGCTGCGTGAGGACGCGCACGATTACAGTGATGCGGGGATGGTGCCGGTGTGGCGTCGCCTGCCGGAGCTGCGCGATGCGATGAGCCTGGTGTGGCGCATGCTGCTGCTGTGGATGGCGGTGCTGGCGCTGCTGGTGATCGCCGGCTGGGTCACCTAGCCGTCCGGGTCAGCCCGGTGCCAACCAGGTAAACGGCACCCACGGCAGGTTGCGTGCGATCCAGTATGCGGGCAGCAGGATCAGCCAGAAAGCGGGCTTCATCAGCAGCGTGATCAACGGCTGCAGCGCGCGTGGCCGCCAGCCCAATGCCCAGCCGAGCACCAGCGGGGCGATGGCCAGCATCAGCATGGCCAGGGGATTCATCGAAAACGCGGTGGCCACATCGCCGTGGGCCAGCGCGTGCAGTGCACGCGTCAGCCCGCAGCCGATGCAGTAATACCCGGTGACCGCCAGAAAGCTGCACGGCGGGAACGGACTGCTGGCGCTGTTGGGGTCGTAGTGCCGCAGCACCCAGACCCCCGCACCGGCCGCCAGTGCGGCCGGTGGCAACAACGCCAGCAACCAGCGCTTGCCGTGCAGCGCGATCATCAGCTGTTGCTTTCGATCTGCTGCTGGAACTGCTGCATCTGCTCCATGTAACCGTCCACGCCCATGAAGGCCAGCGAGATCACGAACAGCACCACGCCGGCGATCAGGAAGCCGGTGGTGACCCATGCCCAGATCTTGGCGTTCTTGGAAGCACGACGCGCGCCTTCCAGGTCGCCCTGGTTGAGCAGGCCGTTGACCTTGCTGGCGAACACGATCGCGACCACACCGGTGACGATGCCTGGGAAGCTCAGGCACGACAGGCAGCACACGAAGAACGCCAGGATGGTGACGACGATCGACCAGATCAGGTGGTTCGGAATGCTGCCCGGGGCGGGCGGCAGGGGGGCGGTGGCATTCATCAGCGAAACTCCATTTGCTTGGGTGGGTGGGTGCGTACGAGGTGTCCCGGGCGGTAATCTAACCGATGTCCCTGTCTCTATGTATACGGTTACATGCAGGCACGGCGGGGCTCACGCCTGATCGCCCCGCAGCTGTCGCACCTGGCTTTCCAGCATCGGTGCGGTGGCAGCATCCCCCGCGATCGGCGCAGAGGCGACCACCTCCACATGCGCGCGGAAGCGGCGGGGCACGCGCATGCGGCCCAACCGCGTGTCGCGGCGGCTCCACATGCTCGACCACATCCCACGCAGCGCCATCGGCACCACCGGTACCGGGCGACGCTCCAGGATCTTCTCCACGCCCGATTTGAACGCGCCCATCTGCCCATCGCGGGTCAACGCGCCCTCGGGGAAGATGCAGACCAGCTCGCCCTCGGCCAGCGCCTTGTCCACCTCATCGAAGGCGGCCTGCATCAGCGCGGGATCTTCGCGTGCGCCGGCGATCGGGATCGCCTTGGCGGTGCGGAAGATCCAGCGCATCACCGGGATGTTGAAGATCTTGTAGTACATGACGAAGCGCACCGGCCGCGGGATCGTCGCCGACAGGATCAGCGCGTCCATGTAGCTGACGTGGTTGCACACGATCAGCGCCGCGCCCTCGTCCGGCACGTGGGTCTCGATCCCGTGCGGGCGCAGCCGGTACAGCGCACGCACCATCACCCAGCTGAGGAAGCGCATCAGGAATTCAGGCACGATCGTGAAGATGTAGATCGACACCACGGCGTTGGCGATCGCCAGCGCCAGGAACAGCTGCGGGATGGTCCAGTCCAGCACGCGCTGGGTCAGCAGGCCAAGACCCGCAGCGAGCACGATGAAGCCGGAGTTCTGGATGTTGAGCGCAGCGAACACGCGTGACATTTCCGACTTGGCCGTGCGGCTCTGGATCAGCGCGAACAACGGCACCACGAAGAAGCCGGTGAACAGGCCGATGCCGATCAGATCGATGATGATGCGCGCGCTGCCCGGCGCCTGCACGAACTGCCAGATCGACAGCCCGGCCACGGCAGCTTCGCCGACGCGGGCGAAGTACAGGTCGAGCATGAAGGCGGTCATGCCGAACGCCCCCAGCGGCACCAGCCCGATTTCCACGGTGCGCCCGGACAGCTTCTCGCACAGCAGCGAACCGGTGCCGGTGCCAAGTGAGAACAGGGCCAGCGCGAAGATGTAGAGCAGGGAGCCGCCGCCGAGGTTGACCTCGGCATAGGTCGGCAGCTGCGAGGTGAGCATGGTGCCGACGAACCAGAACCAGGACACGCCCAGGATCGCGTTGCGCACGGCCTTCTGCTTCTTGGCCATGCGCAGCACCGCGAGCGACTCGGGCAGCGGGTTCCAGTTGATCTTCAGGTCCGGCGCGCCCGCATCGACCTTGGGGATCATCCGTGCGGTCAGATTGCCCGCGACGGCGAGCACGATCACCGCGGTGGCCGCCACGATCGGCCCATGGCTCCCGGACAGGGCGAAGATCAGGCCGCCGGCGATCATGCCGGTCAGGATCGACAGCGAGGTGCCCATCTCGACCAGGCCGTTGCCGCCGGTCAGTTCCTCGGGCTTGAGGATCGAGGGCAGCACCGAGTACTTCACCGGCCCGAACAGCGTGGACTGCATGCCGGTGCAGAACAGTGCCACCAGCAGCACGGGCATGCTCTCGGTCAGGAAACCGAGTGCGGCCAGCGACATGATCGCGATTTCCATGGTCGTGGTGATCACGATCAGCCGGGATTTCTCCAGCTTCTCCGCGATCTGGCCGGCCAGTGCCGAGAACAGGAAGTACGGCAGGATGAAGATCGCCGGCGCCAGGTTGGTATACAGCGAGCGCTCTTCGATCGGCGTGCCGAGGAAGAACAGCAGCGCGATGATCGCCTGGCGGTAGACGTTGTCGTTGAACGCGCCCAGCGACTGGACGATGAAAAACGGCAGGAAACGGCGTTGCCTGAGCAGAGCGAACTGACTATGGCCGGACATGGAGACTCCTTGCGAACCGGCGCAGCCTAGCATTCTCCCTGTTGGCGCAGCATGGCAGCGCCGCGCGTCGCCCCGGGGCGGTAGCTCACGACCGTTGGTCGTGAGACGTTCAACATCCGTATCGACCAACGGTCGATACCTACCGCAGCGTGCGCGCGGCCTCATTGGCGGCGCCCCGCAGCTTGGGCAGCAGGCGCAGCATCAGCCCCATCTGGGTGCGGATCAGCTGCAGCTTGGGGGGCATGTCGTCCGGGATCTGCTCCAGCTGCTCGGCCAGGGCCCGATCGCCCTCGTTGGCGTCTTCAGCCACCGGCTCGCGCCGCTGCAGCGCAGTGGCGATCTGCTGCATCGCCTGTTCGACGCGTTCCCCACCGGACAGCGCCAGTGGATCCTGGCCGTAGCTGTCCAGCTGGGTGCGGTGGGCGCCCAGTGCGGAGAGATGGCCGAGCAGGGTGTTGGACAGCGCCAGGAAGCGGAAGCCGGCATCCAGGTTGCGGCGCACGTGGCCGGGCTCGCGCAGCATGTTCGACAGTGCCGTGGACAGCGCCGCATCGGCGTTGTGCATGTCCCGGCGTGCGATGCGATAGGCCAGATCGTCCTGCATCCCGCTGCCGTACTGGCCCAGTACGGCGTGCAGGTACTTGGCGCAGTTGTCGAGCACACGGGCCATCACCAGGTTCAGGCGCCGGCCCTGCCAGTCGGGCAGGATCAGGAAGGCGGCCGCCGCGGCGATCGCGCAGCCCAGCAGGGTATCCACCAGGCGCGGCCAGATCAGCAGGAAGCCATCGCCGATCAGGTTGAAGCAGGTCAGTGCCATCACCGTGATCGCCGCCGAGGCCACCAGGTAGCGATCGCTGCGGGTGAAGAAGAACAGCAGCGCCGAAAGCAGCGCGATCAGCAGTTCGATGCGCAGGTCCTGGAACAGCTGCATCAGCGCCCAGGTCAGCACCAGGCCGATCAGCGTGCCGGCGATCCGTTGTGCCAGCCGCTGGCGGGTCGCACCGAAGTGCGGGCGGCACACGAACACGATGGTGAGCAGCACCCACGAGCCGTTCTGTGCGTTGAACAGCCGGATCGCGGCGAACCCGGCGATCAGCGCCAGCGCCATGCGCAGGCCGTGCCGGAACAGCACCGAGCCGGGGGTGAGCTGCTGGCGGATGCGCACACCCATCTCGCGCAGGGTATGCGGGTTGGTATCGCGCAGGCGGGTATCGACGTTGTCCAGGGTGGACTCGGACTTCTCGGCCTCGGACAGGCGCCGCTCGATGCTCTGCAGGTTGTGGCCGAGCAGTTCCAGCGAGGCCAGCAGGCGCTGCCACTGCGGGTTGTGCTGGGCACGCAGCCAGGTGATCGAATCGGTCAGGTCGGCCGTGGCCTGCTTGGTGCGCTCGCCGTACTGGAACGGTTGGCGCAGGCGGATCGCCTGGCCGAGGTTGGCGCAGGCCTCACCCTGCAGCGCGAGCAGGCGCTGGCAGCGGTACAGCACGTCGCTGTGGAAGAACGCCTCGGTGAGTGCGCCGTAGGGGTAGTGCGAGGAGCTGGCACGCTCATGGAAGTCCTGCGCCATGTAGTACAGGCGCAGGTACAGGCCGGACTGCACGCCGGGGCGACCGGAGCGGCCAAACCGGGCCAGGATCGCGGTCTTGGCGATGTTCAGCGCTTCGACCACGCGCCGGTTCTGCTCGGCCAGGGCCAGCTGGCGCTTCTGCACGTCGGCATCGCGCACCGGTTCGAACAGATCGGCCTTGAGCTGCAGGTAGCGGCCCAGTTCCAGGTACAGGCGCGCGACCCGCTCGCGCACGGGCCGGTTGGCGAACAGGGCGGTCCACAGGATCGAGAGCAGCGCGTACCAGACCGCACCGGCCAGCAGATGGCTGACCGCATTGATCGCCTGGGACAGATCGGCCGCGCCGTGCTGCTCCAGCCCGATCATGGTGTAGATGGCCAGCGTCACCGTGGCCTGCGCGATGGAGGCATAGCGCTCGCCGAGCGCGCCGAGCAGGGTCAGCCCGAACGTCGCTGCGGCCAGCGCGGTGATGAACCACCACGGATGCGGGAACAGCACCACGACCGCGGCGGCGGCGGCCACGAAGCACAGCAGTGACAGGGCGACCGATTTGATCCGGCCCCACCAGTTGTCGTCGGTCTCGGCGATCGCGCTGGCGATGATGCCCAGGAATACGCCCGGCAGCGCAGGCAGCTGGTCGAGATACCAGCACAGCCCCATCGCCGCGGACAACGCGATGAACACCCGCAGGCCATAGCTGGCCTTTTCATGCGCCCACAGGCGGCTGACGCGGGTTTCGAACGAAGGCATGGCGACTCGGCGGAAGGCAGGCGGCCATTATTGCCGGAGCGGGGTGAAGGGGACACCTCTGTCTGCTTGGCTGGGGCGGCGTGGGTGGGTTGCCGGGACACGCAGCAAGTAGTGCCGGCCGCTGGCCGGCTCCCGACAATGCCGAGGAGCCGGCCACCGGCCGGCACGACCAGCATGCATCCGGCTTACATATCGAACCGCACGCTTACCGCGAAGGTGCGCGGCAGGCCGACGCCTGCGTTGGACCAGTACTTCTTGTTGGCCAGGTTCTCCACGCCGGCGCGCCAGGTGACGGGGTGGCCGGCAGCCTGCATGCGGTAGCCGACGCCCGCGTTGACCAGGGTGTAGTCGGGCAGCTTGAGCGTGTTGTCGGCGTCGTAGTAGACGTCACCGTAGTAGCGGGCCAGTGCGTACACGCTCAGGCCCTCGATCTGCGGGATGCTGTAGTCGGCGTGCAGCACGCCCTGCCAGCGGGCGGCGCCGGCGGTGCGGTTGCCTTCCTGGCTGGCGCTGCCCGGGGAGAGTTTGTCGTAGGTCGGGTCCAGCCAGGTCACGCCGCCACCGAGGGTGAAGGCATCGGTCAGGCGCACATCGCCACTGACTTCCACGCCTTCGTACAGGGTGATGCCGTCCTGCACCAGCAGCTTGCCGGCGGACGTAATCAGGTCGATGTTCGCGCCACGCTCCAATCGGAAGGCGGCCGCATTGGCGCTCCAGCGCGGGTACTCGATCTTGGCGCCCATCTCGTACTGCGTGCTGATGGTGGGGTCGAGCACGTCGCCGGCATTGATGTAATCGCTGCCCACGCGGCTGCCGGCTTCCAGCGATTCGACGTAGCTGGCATACAGCGTCACGGCATCGGCGGGCTTGTACATCAGGGCGTAGGTCGGGGTGACCGGATAGGTGTGGTACGCACCCTTGTTTTCGAAGTCGTTGTAGCGCGCGCCGGCCAGCAGCGACCAGCCATCGGCGAAGCTGACGGTGTCGCTCACGAACACCGCCTGCTGCACGGTCTCGCTGCCGCGGCTGAGCACGCGCGAGCCGACCGCATCATGGCGCAGCGTCGGACGCTGATAGATGTTGCCGCGGCCGAGGGTGTTCCATTCGTACGGACGGTCCCAGCCCAGGCCGGTCTGGTGGGAGACGCCGGCAACGACCTGGTGCGACAGCGGGCCGGTCTGGAAGCGTCCCTGCACGATGGCCTGGGCCAGCTTCCACTCGCTCTTGCCGCCGAGCTCGTAGGTGTTGATGTCGTAGTCGCCGTTGACGTCATCGATGTAGGCGAAGATCTTGTTGACGTCGTTCCAGGAGGTGGTCACGCCATAGCTCAAGCTGGCCTTCCAGTCGCTGTTGATCTGCCAGTTCAACGCGGTGGAGAGCAGGCTGGAGCGGGTGTCGTAGTAGCTGCCGTCGATGCTGTTGTCGATGTCGCCGGCCAGCGGGCGCGGCAGCTCGGTCAGGCCGATGAAGTAGTACTGCGGGGATTCGTTGCTGAGATCGCGTGACTGGAACACGCCGTCGAAGGTCCAGGTGAGGCGATCGCTCAGGCGTGCATCCAGCGACAGCGCGCCGACCTTGCGGTTCACCTCGCCGCCGTTGAAGGTCTCGCCCTTCTCCTGGTACGCATTGAAGCGGTAGCCGAACATGTCTTCGTTGCCGAAGCGCCCGCCCACATCGACCTGGCCGCTGACGATGCCCGCCTCGCGCCAGCCGAGCTGCGCCGACAGCGTGGTGACCTCGGTCGGCTTCCTGGTCACGTAGTTGACGATGCCGCCGGGCTGGCCGAAGCCATACATGAAGCCACCGGGACCCTTCAGCAGTTCCACCTGCTCCATCACTTCCAGCGGCCACTCGGTGCCCCACGAAGAAACCTGCAGGCCGTTGACGCGGTAGCTGTCGTAGCTGAGGTCGATACCGCGGTTGCGGATCGGCGAGCTCCAGCCGCTGGCGTAGGCGCTGACCTGGGTGACCACGGACGGATCGGTGAGGAAGGCCTCGCCAAGCGAGACCACCTGGCGCTTCTCGATGTCCTCGCGGCCCACCACCGAGATCGCGAAGGGGGTATCGCGCACGGCACGGTCGCCCAGCGCGCCGGTGTCGGTATGGGTGCGTTCGGCGATGACCTTGATCGCATCCAGGTCGGTGGCCGAGCGCGCCCGGACGCCGCCATCCGGGGCGGACTGGGC
>DMZT01000286.1:8118-8852 GCA_003484865.1 Stenotrophomonas sp. | reverse complement strand
AGCATGCCCTCGACCGGTGCGGCCACGCCCAGCTCCAGCACGGCATGCGCGGTGCCCACGCTGGGGTGGCCGGCGAACGGGACTTCCTTCTGCGGGCTGAACATGCGGATGCCGTAGCTCGCGCCCGGGGCTGCAGGCGGGAACACGAAGGTGGTCTCCGGCAGCCGGGTCCAGCGGGCGATGGCCTGCATCGCCGTCTCGTCCAGGCCCTGTGCATCGAGCACGACGGCCAGCGGGTTGCCGGCGCCGGGGTAGGGCGAGAACACATCCAGCTGCAGGAAACGACGGGAGGTCATGGCGGGGCGCTCAACGAAAAACGGGCGGGCAGCTTACCAACCGGGGCCGTGTTCCGGGCCCTGTGTGGCGGCCTGCGCACCGGTCCGGGGACAAATCCACCCGACCTGGGCCGCCCTGGCCCTGCAACGGGCAGGCTTGGCATAGAATCGGGGGTTCGGCCCGGCGTGCCGGGCGATCCCCCTCACTACCCAAACCTCCACCTCCATGTCAGCTTCCCCCCTTGTCGATCGCTGGATCGTACTGAAGTTCGGCGGCACCTCCGTGTCGCGTCGTCACCGCTGGGACACCATCGGCAAACTGGCGAAAAAACGGGCGGAAGAAACGGGCTCGCGCGTGCTGGTGGTGGTATCGGCGCTGTCCGGGGTGACCAATGAACTCACCGCGATCGCCGATGGCGCCGCCGACAGCCGCGACCGTATCGCCGCGCTGGTCGCGCG
>DMZT01000286.1:0-7927 GCA_003484865.1 Stenotrophomonas sp. | reverse complement strand
TCGCCGCGCTGGTCGCGCGCCACCGCGAATTCCTGACCGAGCTGGAGCTGGACGCCACCGCGCTGGACGTGCGTCTGGACGCGCTGGCCGGGCTGCTGGACGATCCGCGTGCCGCTGGTCGGCCGCTGGAGTGGCAGGCCGAGGTGCTGGGCCAGGGCGAACTGCTGTCCTCCACCGTCGGTGCGGCCTACCTGCGCGCCAGTGGCCTGGATTTCGGCTGGATGGACGCGCGCGAGTGGCTCGATGCACTGCCGCCGCAGCCCAGCCAGAGCGAGTGGTCGCAGCGCCTGTCGGTGAACTGTCAGTGGCGTGCCGAGGCCGATTGGGCCACGCGTTTCCGCGCCCAGCCGACCCGCATGCTGATCACCCAGGGCTTCATCTCCCGCCATGCCGATGGCGGCACCGCCATCCTCGGTCGCGGTGGTTCGGATACCTCGGCGGCGTACTTCGGCGCGCTGCTCGGTGCCAGCCGCGTGGAGATCTGGACGGATGTGCCGGGCATGTTCAGCGCCAACCCGAAGGACGTGCCTGACGCGCGCCTGCTGACCCGATTGGACTATTACGAAGCACAGGAAATCGCGACGACCGGCGCCAAGGTGCTGCACCCGCGTTCGATCAAGCCGTGCCGCGATGCCGGCGTGCCGATGGCGATCCTGGATACCGAGCGCCCCGAGCTGCCGGGCACCAGCATCGACGGCAATGCCGCGGCGGTGCCGGGCGTAAAGGCGATCAGCCGCCGCAACGGCATCGTGCTGGTCTCGATGGAAGGCATCGGCATGTGGCAGCAGGTCGGCTTCCTGGCCGACGTGTTCGGGCTGTTCAAGAAGCATGGCCTCTCCGTGGACCTGATCGGTTCGGCCGAAACCAACGTGACCGTCTCGCTGGACCCGTCCGAAAACCTGGTCAGCACCGATGTGCTGGCCGCGCTGTCGGCCGATCTGTCGCAGATCTGCAAGGTCAAGATCATCGTGCCGTGCGCGGCGATCACTCTGGTCGGCCGCGGCATGCGCTCGATGCTGCACAAGCTCTCGGACGTGTGGGCCACCTTCGGCCGCGAACGCGTGCACATGATTTCGCAGTCTTCCAACGACTTGAACCTGACCTTCGTCATCGACGAAGCGGATGCGGACGGCCTGCTGCCGATCCTGCACGCCGAGCTGATCGACAGCGGCGCGATGCCGGTGGAAGAGGGCGAAGTGTTCGGCCCGCGCTGGCGCGAAATCGCCGGCACCATCCGCCCGCGCGAAACCGCCTGGTGGCGGGGCCAGCGCGAGCACCTGCTGACGCTTGCCCAGGCCGGTACGCCGCGCTACGTCTACAACCTGCCGACGGTACGGGCGCGTGCGCGCGCGCTGAACGCGATCAAGGCGATCGACCAGCGCTACTACGCGATCAAGGCCAACTCGCACCCGGCCATCCTGGAGGTGCTGGAGCAGGAAGGCTTCGGCCTGGAGTGCGTGTCGCACGGCGAGCTCAAGCACGTGTTCAACACGCTGCCGACGCTGTCGCCCAAGCGCGTGCTGTTCACCCCCAGCTTCGCGCCGCATGCCGAGTACGATGCCGCGTTCGCGCTGGGCGTGACCGTTACCCTGGACAACGTGGAAGCCCTGCAGCGCTGGCCGGAACTGTTCAGCAACCGCGAGCTGTGGCTGCGCGTGGACCTGGGCCGTGGCGAAGGCCACCATGCCAAGGTCCGCACCGGCGGCAAGGACTCCAAGTTCGGCCTGCCGATCGCCCGCGTGGATGAGTTCGTGCGCATTGCCGGCGAGCTGGGCACCCGCGTGGTCGGCCTGCATGCGCACCTGGGCAGCGGCGTGGAAACCGCGCAGCACTGGCGGCTGATGTGCGATGAACTGGCTGGGTTCGCCCGCCGCATCGGCAGCATCGAGACCATCGATATCGGCGGTGGCCTGCCGATCCCGTACAGCGCCGACGACGAGCCGTTCGATCTGGAGGCCTGGGCGATCGGCCTGGCCGAAGTGAAGGCCGTGCACCCGGCGTTCCGCCTGGCGATCGAACCGGGTCGCTACCTGGTGGCCGAGTCCGGCGTGCTGCTGGCGCGGGCCACCCAGGTGGTGGAGAAGGATGGCATCCGCCGCGTCGGCCTGGATGCAGGCATGAACACGCTGATGCGTCCGGCGCTGTACGACGCCTGGCATGACATCGAGAACCTCAGCCGCCTGAGCGGCTACTCCGAAGCGATGTTCGATGTGGTCGGCCCGATCTGCGAATCCAGCGATGTGTTCGGCAAGCGCCGCCGCCTGCCGGCCTCGACCGCGCCGGACGATGTGATGCTGATCGCCGACGCCGGCGCGTATGGCTACGTCATGGCCAACACTTACAACCAGCGCGAGCTGCCGCGCGAGGACGTCATCGATGATGGTCCTTGACCGCTGCCTGCCGCCTTCCAAACCGGATACACCATGACTGCTTTTGATAAACACCAGGTTGCCGTTTTCCGCTTCGTCCGCTGCGACTTCGCCGCGGACACCGGCGTGGCGCAGCTGGTCTACGCCTTCGATGACGGCCCGGAATTGATCGAGACGGTGACCATTCCGGGCGCGCCGTTCGTGCTCGAGGGTGACCGCGCCGAGGCAGTGCAGCGCGCCCTGCGCCTGCTGCACCTGATGGCCGGCGTGAGCTACTACAAGGCCGGCGTGCCCGAACAGGTGCGTATCGACAGCTACACGATCGATGCGGCCACCGCTGCGCTGGTCGAGACGGTGTACCTCAACGGTCTGGGCGAATTCGCCTACCGCAATGGCCTGAACCTGCGTGGCCGCTTCCGCCTGCCGGTGGAGGGCGAGGCCTTCACCGCACCGGTGCTGGGCCTGCGCGAACACGCGCTGGTCGCCATCGGCGGCGGCAAGGATTCGCTGGTCAGCATCGAAGCGCTGCGCAGCCTGGGCATCGCCGAAACGGTCACGTGGATCGGCGGATCGCAGCTGATCCGTGCCTGCGCCGAGCGCACCGGCCTGCCGATCCTCAACATCGGCCGCACGCTGGCCCCGGAGCTGTTCGAGCTCAACCGCCAGGGTGCCTGGAACGGCCATATCCCGGTCACCGCGGTGAACTCGGCGATCCTGGTGCTGGCCGCGCTGCTGCAGGGCGTGGACCAGGTGGTGTTCTCCAACGAGCGCTCGGCCAGCTATGGCAGCCAGATTCCGGGCACCGGCGAGGTCAATCACCAGTGGTCGAAGGGCTGGGCGTTCGAGCAGGCCTTCGGTGAGCACCTGGAGCAGCATGTCGCCGCAGACCTGCATTACTACTCGCTGCTGCGCCCGCTCTCGGAGCTGGCGGTGGCGCGTCAGTTCGCCAAGCGCGATGGCTACGACGCGCATTTCTCCAGCTGCAACCGCAATTTCCACATCCTGGGCGAGCGCCCGGTGAACCGCTGGTGCGGCGTCTGCCCGAAGTGCCACTTCGTGTTCCTGGCGCTGGCCCCGTTCATGCCCAAGATGCGCCTGGTCGGCATCTTCGGCCGCAACCTGCTCGACGATATCGAGCAGGCCCCGGGCTTTGATGCGCTGCTGGAATTCCAGGACCACAAGCCGTTCGAGTGCGTGGGCGAAGGCCGCGAATCGCGCGCCGCGATGGCGACCCTGGCCGCGCGCCCGGAGTGGAATGAAGACGCATTGGTGAAGCGCTTCGTCCACGAGATCCGCCCGCAGCTGGACGCTACTGAACTGCAGATCGAACCGCTGCTGGCACTGGAAGGCGAGCACCGCATTCCGCCGGCGATCTGGGAGCGTCTGCGTGCGAATTTCGCAGCTTGATGGCAAACGCGTTGCATTGTGGGGATGGGGACGTGAGGGACGCGCCGCGTTTCGCGTCCTGCAGCAGCGGCTGCCGTCGCTGCCGCTGACCCTGTTCTGCCCGGAGGCCGAGGCCACCGATGCGCGCGAGGAAACCCACGGCGCGCTGACGGTCCGTTCGGATGTCACCGGCGAGGCGCTGGCCGCGTTCGAGGTGGTGATCAAGTCGCCGGGCATCAGCCCGTATGGCGACGCTGCGTTGCACGCCACGGCGCAGGGCACGCAGTTCATCGGCGGTACCTCGCTGTGGTTCGCCGAACAGGCCGCCGCCGACGGCATCGTGCACGATACCGTGTGCGTGACCGGCACCAAGGGCAAGAGCACCACCACCGCGCTGCTGGCGCATCTGCTGCGCGCCTCGGGCGCGCGCACCGGGCTGATCGGCAACATCGGCCTGCCGCTGCTGGAAGTGCTCGACCCGCAGCCGGTGCCGCAGTACTGGGCGGTGGAGCTCTCCAGCTACCAGACCGGCGAGGTTGCGCGCAGTGGCGCGCACCCGCAGGTCGCCATCGTGCTGAACCTGTTCCCCGAGCACCTGGATTGGCACGGCAGCGAAGCACGCTACATCGACGACAAGCTGCAGCTGGTCACCGGGGCCGCGCCGCGGATCGCGGTGCTCAATGCGGCCGACCCGCACCTGGCAGCGTTGTCGCTGCCGGAGAGCAAGGTCATCTGGTTCAACCAGCCGCTGGGCTGGCATATGCGCGGCGATGTCGTGCATCGCGGCGAGCAGGCCGTGTTCGACACCTCACACACGCCGCTGCCCGGCCGACACAACCGCGGCAACCTGTGCGCGGTGCTGGCGGCGATCGAGGCGCTGGACCTGGACGCGGTGGCCCTGGCCCCGGCGGTGCAGGCCTTCCGCCCGCTGCCCAACCGCCTGCAGACCATCGGTGCGCGCGAGGGGATCACCTTCGTCAACGATTCGATCAGCACCACGCCGCACGCAAGCCTGGCGGCGCTGGAATGCTTCGCCGGTCGCCGCATCGCGCTGCTGGTGGGCGGCCATGATCGTGGCCTGGACTGGCACGACTTCGTCGCGCACATGGCCCACGACGTGCCGCCGGTGGAGATCGTCACCATGGGCGCCAACGGCCCGCGTATCCACGCGCTGCTGCAGCCGCTGGCCGATGCCGGCCGTTTCGGTCTGCATGCCGCTACCGATCTGCCCGACGCCATGCGGCTGGCGCAGGCCGCGCTCGGCGGGCAGGGCGGGGTGGTGCTGCTGTCGCCGGGTGCGCCGAGCTACGGCGTGTACCGCGACTACGTCGCGCGTGGCCGGCACTTCGCCGAACTGGCGGGGTTTGATCCCGATGCGATCACGGCGATCCCGGGCATCGGGATCGCATAACGTGCCACGGTAGAGCCGACCGTTGGTCGGCTGCGTGGGATCCTGCAATCAGGCTTCTTCCTCATCGATGAACGCGTAATCCCCGTCGATGAGCTGCTGCAGGTACGCATCGAAACCCGGTGCGATCACGGCATAGCTGTCCGGGTCGTGCAGGTAGCGCACCACCTGGCCGACCGTGCCGCCCGGCGCGGGGTCGAAATCCAGGTACAGCATCGACGTGCCGCCGTTGTTCATGCAGTGCGAGAAGCACAGGCGCTTGCCCATCGGCAGATCCGCATCGATGCCCTCGCCGAGGATCTCGGGGTCTTCCTCCAGCCATTCCTCGTAGATCGAGCGGATGCTGTCATCCCACTGCGCGCTGTCCTCGAATATCTGGTCCACCGAACGCAGGTAGTAGGGGTAACGCCCCTCCTCGACATCCGAGCCCAGCATCAGTACCACCGCCTCGCCACCCGGGTAGGTGCGGAAATGCGTGCCATCGACCCGCCCCAGCAGCGCCACCAGGCTCTCGGGCACCTGCGGCCAGCGCTCGCGCAGGCGCTGCAGATCGGCCGTGCTGGCGCCCTCGACCCAGGCCCACATCCGCGCATCGTCATGGGGCAGGCGCGGCACCAGGCCGGAAAGGAAACGATCGACAAGGCTCATGCGGGGTTCCATGCAAAGGGGGCGGCCAGCCTGCCATAACAGGGACGGAGGTAGTCAATTCACGGGGTTGCACGTCGCGCCGGCGCTTCTACACGGTCTCGTCAACCGGCCGTCATACACTCGGGGCTCTTTCTGTCGGGAGCAGACGCATGAACAGGCAATGGCGGTGGGGTGCGGCGGTGCTGTTGGGCATGACGGCGCTGCCCGCGCTGGCGGCGATGCAGGCCAAGCCGGTGGAGTGGACCCAGGACGGCACCACCTTCAGCGGGGTGCTGGTCTACGACGACAGCGACAACGACAAACGCCCGGGCCTGGTGATGGTGCCCAACTGGAAGGGGGTCAACGATTCGGCCATCGCCAAGGCCAAGCAGCTGGCCGGCGATGACTATGTGGTGCTGGTGGCCGATGTGTACGGCAAGGGTGTGCGTCCGAAGACCGATGCCGAGGCCGGTCCGGTGGCGACCAAGCTGCGCAATGACCGTCCGGTGCTGCGGGCGCGTGCGCTCAAGGCGATCGAGGTGTTGAAGGCCCAGGCCGGCAAGGCACCGCTGGATGCCAGCCGGATCGGCGCGGTCGGGTTCTGCTTCGGCGGCACCACAGTGCTGGAGATGGCACGCGCCGGCGCACCGCTGGCCGGTGTGGTCAGCCTGCACGGTGGGCTGGGCTCGCCGCTGCCGGCCAAGGCCGGTGGCACCCATCCCTCCGTGCTGGTGCTCAATGGCGCCGACGACAAGAGCGTGAGCAAGGACGACATCGCCAGCTTCGAGCAGGAAATGAACGCCGCCCAGGTCGACTGGGCGTTCACCAACTACAGCGGCGCGGTGCACTGCTTTGCCGAGTCGGATGCGAACAGTCCGCCGGGGTGCCAGTACAACGAGCGCGCGGCCAAGCGCGCGTGGAAGGCGCTGGATGAGTTCTTCGAGGAGCGGTTCGAGACGACACGCCGGTAGGTGCCGACCGTTGGTCGGCACGCTTTCCGATCAATGCGAGCGCTGCACCGCGTAACGGGCCAGCCCGCGAAGCGCGGCCACGGCATCGTTGTCGGCCAGGCCGTCGAGCGCACGCTCGGCGGCATCGGCGTATTCCTCGGCACGGGCGCGGCTGTACTCCAGCCCGCCGGTGGCGTGGATGGCCGCCAGCACCTCCGGCATCGCCTCGGCGTCACCGTTCTGCACGATCTCGCGCAGGCGCTCACGGGTGGTCGCATCGGAATGCGCCATCGCGTGGATCAGCGGCAGGGTGGCCTTGCCCTCGGCAAGGTCGTCGCCCAGGTTCTTGCCCAGCTCATCGGCATTGGCCGAGTAGTCCAGCACGTCATCGGCGATCTGGAAGGCGTAGCCCAGGTTCATGCCGTAGTCGTACAGCGCCTGCTGGGTGGCTTCGTCCACGCCGCTGGCCAGCGCGCCCAGACGGGTGCCGGCAGCGAACAGCACCGCGGTCTTGCGCTCGATCACGCGCAGGTAAGCGGCTTCGTCCGTATCCGGGTTGTGGACATGCAGCAGCTGCAGTACCTCACCCTCGGCGATCCGGTTGGTGGTGTCGGCCAGGATGCGCATGACCGGCATGCGGTCCAGTTCGACCATCAGCTGGAAGCTGCGCGAGTACAGGAAATCGCCTACCAGCACGCTCGGGGCATTGCCCCACAGCGCATTGGCGGTGCTGCGGCCACGCCGCAGGCTGGATTCGTCCACCACGTCGTCATGCAGCAGGGTCGAGGTGTGGATGAACTCGATGATGGCCGCCAGCTGGTGGTGTTCCGGGCCGGCCTGGCCGACCGCGTGGCCAGCCAGCATCACCAGCATCGGGCGCAGGCGCTTGCCGCCGGCCGAGATGATGTGGTCGGCGATCTGGTTGATCAGCACGACATCCGAGGACAGTCGGCGACGAATCAGCGCATCGACGGCGTCCATGTCGGGCGCGGCGAGCGTCTGGATCTGGGGCAGGCCCAGCGCGGGGCGGGTGTCTTCGGTGATGGTCATGCGGTCTGACTTTCAGGCTTGGGCGGAATTATAGGCGGTGCGCTCGTATTCCGCCTGCGAAGACGCGCCGGCGGCCCGATCAAGGCGCGGGGCAGGGCGCCGGATCGTGCCGACCTTGGCCGCCGGCCCCCGGCCAT
>DMZT01000370.1:4571-4913 GCA_003484865.1 Stenotrophomonas sp. | reverse complement strand
GCCAGCTGCGGGAACGGGTTGCCGGCGCTGCCGGACTGGCCGGCCACGCCGCCGCCCTTGACGTAGCTCTTCTGGCCCACGCCGTCGATGTAGACGTTGGTGCCGTCGGAGTTGGTGGCACCGCCACGCAGGGAGGTGTTGCCCTTGGCATCACGGGTGAAGATCAGGCCCGGCACCGCATCGGCGAATTCCAGGAAGTTGCGCGACACCTGCGGGGTGGTCTGGATCTGCTGCAGGCTGACGGTCTTGCCCACTTCGGAGGTACGCACTTCCTGCAGCAGGGTCGGTGCAATGACGTTGACCGTGTCCAGGTTGGTGGCGTTGGCGGTGCTGCCGTTGGCC
>DMZT01000370.1:3947-4389 GCA_003484865.1 Stenotrophomonas sp. | reverse complement strand
TGGCGGTGCTGCCGTTGGCCGGCGCGCCGCTGAAGTTCAGGGTCGCGGTCGAGGCCACGGTGACGGTCACCTTCTGCGTCTGGCCATTGGCCACGACGTTGTAGGTGCCCGGGTCCAGGCCCATCAGCGAGTAGCTGCCATCGGCACGGGTGGTGGCGCGGCGCACGGTGCCGCTGGCCACGTTGGTGGCGGTGACTTCGGTGCCGGCGGCAGCCTCGGCGACCTGGCCGCGCAGCGACGAGGTGGCCGACTGCGCCATCACGCTCGGGGCGGCGCCCAGCATCAGGCAGGTGACCAGCGCGCTGGACAACAGACTGCGGGCGGGCGCGCGGTTGCGGTGATTGGAATACGTCATGTAACTCTCCGGGTGGTGGTGGCCGTCTTTGCGGCCCCTGTCGTTTTATGTGGTGCGTTGTTTTAGGGCGTCACGACCAACGGTCGT
>DMZT01000370.1:3275-3690 GCA_003484865.1 Stenotrophomonas sp. | reverse complement strand
GACCAACGGTCGTGACCTACTGCTCGGTTCTGGCTTTGCTCGAATCACGCACGATCAGGGTCGGCACGAGCGTCTGCTTGTCGCCGGCCCCTTCTGTGTTGTTGCCATCCATCAACTGCAACAGGCGCGTCGCGGCCTTATCGCCGAGGTCGGCGATACTCACCTGCATCGTTGTCAACGATGGGTGAACGAAACGTGCCAGCGGAATGTCATCGAAACCCGCCAAGGCGACATCGGTCGGCACACGGACACCTGCCTGCGCGAACGCATACAGACACCCCAGCGCCATCATGTCGTTGGCGGCGAACACCGCATCGGGCAGCGTGCCGGCTGCCAGCAACTCCTGTCCGGCGCGATGGCCGGAAGCTTCGTCAAAGTCACCGGGCAACTCGATCCCTTCGGCAGCATCGCCGAA
>DMZT01000370.1:0-3145 GCA_003484865.1 Stenotrophomonas sp. | reverse complement strand
CGGAAACCGCGCAGGCGCTCACGGGCGTCGTAGTTGAGATCCGGACCGGAAATGAAGGCGATGCGCCGATGCCCGACGTCCAGCAGGTGACGGGTCATGGCCATCGCGCCGGCATGGTCATCGATGCTCAGCACCGGATGATCCTGCTCGGGCAGGTACGTGTTGATCAGCACCGTGGGCAACGACTGCGGCAGGTTGTCGGTCAGGAAGCCCGGGCTCTCGGCATACGGCGAAAGCACCAGCAACCCATCGACACGGCCGCGCATGGCCCGCAGGGCCGCGCCCTGCTGCTCCTGGTCACCGTGGTAACTGGACACGAGCAGATGCTGGCGACGCTCGCGGGCCACCCCGTCGATGCCACGCATCAGTTCGGAAAAGAATTCGCCATAGAGATCGGGCAACACCACGCCAATGGTGTTGGTCCGCCGGCTGCTCAGGCTCCGGGCCGCTGCATGCGGGGTGTAGCGCAGTCGCGCTGCCACCTCCAGCACCAGCTTGCGCACGGGCTCGGCAACATTTTCATGGCCATTGAGTGCGCGCGAGACCGTGGCAACAGAGACACGGGCCTCACGGGCGACATCTTTGATAGTGATCGCTGCCTTGTTCACTTCGCCGCCCTCCACGGCTTAGAGATCTGGGCTTGGCGCGGAATGTAAGCGTTTTCAAACCCGGATGTAAACACTACGTTAGCCTCATGTCGTACGGCGGTAACCAAAAGCTGTCCATGGCGGCCCCTTTCGGGACTGGCCAGGACAAGGCGGGACAAGGGTTTCAGCGGTTTTTGACCGGTGTCTCGGCTCGGATGGACAACGCATGGATATCGGTCTCCATCATCGTCCCCAGGGCCGCATAGACGGCCCGGTGGCGCGCCAGCGGGAGCTTTCCTTCGAAGGCGGCGCTGACCACGTGCACCTTGAAGTGCCCCCGGCCGTCACGCGCGCCCTCATGGCCGGCGTGGCGGTGGCTGTCGTCCTTGACCTCCAGCAGCTCCGGATCCAGTGCCTGCTGCAGCGCCTCGCGGATGCGCTCGACCCGGTTCACGGCAGGACCTTGCGGAACGGACGCACCTGGACGCGAACATAGACGCCCGCCTCTACATAAGGATCGGCGGCGGCCCAGTCCTGGGCGTGGGTCAGCGAATCGAACGCGGCGATCACCACGCTGCCACTGAAGCCGGCCGGGCCGGGATCTTCGCTGTCGATGGCCGGGCACGGGCCGGCCAGCAGCAGCCGCCCCTCGTCCTGCAGGGCCTGCAGCCGGGCCAGGTGAGCCGGGCGCGACGCCAGACGGGCCGCCAGCACATCCGTGCCGTCATAGCCTTCAATCACATACCACACGGGCAACTCCGAGGTCTTGTTGAATCAATCCCGGGCATTCTAGCGGGCTGGCTGGACACTGGCGCGGCAACCCCGTAGTCTTATGTCCATTGCACGTGGCTGGATGCAGCGCCCCGTCGGCAACCGGCTCCACCGCCAGCCGACGACCGATCCACTGCCCCACACCAGCACACGTAGACGACCTCCCCGTAGTTCTGTCGCTGCCCATCGCGGCGCGCCTTGCTGTTTGAAGTGTGGAATCGCGCCGACCCAGGCGTGTCATGGCTTGCCATCCTGCCGCCCGGGACCGTTCCGGACGCTGGCATGGTGCGGCGACCGGTCCGTTGCAATACTGACGTCTATTTGATGACTGCCGAACTCGCGCCCGACGCGAACCCGCCAATCCGAGTGCCCGCCCCACAGCAGCAGGAAATGCCGCTGGCCGTGGTGCATGGACAGCCGGTCCTGCAGATTCCGCAGGACCTGTACATCCCGCCGGACGCGCTGGAAGTCATCCTGGATGCGTTCGAGGGTCCGCTGGACCTGCTGCTGTACCTGATCCGCCGGCAGAACCTGGACATCCTGGATATCCCGGTCGCCGAGATCACCCGCCAGTACGTCGAATACATCAACGTCATGCAGGAGCTGCGCTTCGAACTGGCGGCCGAGTACCTGGTGATGGCGGCGATCCTGGCCGAAGTGAAGTCGCGGATGCTGTTGCCGCGGCCGCCCAGCATCGAGGGCGAGGAAGCCGATCCGCGCGCCGAGCTGGTGCGCCGGCTGCAGGAGTACGAACGTTTCAAGCAGGCCGCCGAGGACATCGACAGCCTGCCCCGCCAGGACCGCGACACCACCGTGGTCCACGCCTTCGTCCCCGACCGCGCGGCCGTCAAGCTGCCGCCGCCGGTGGATCTGAAGGAAATGCTGATGGCGCTGCACGACGTGCTCAAGCGCGCCGAGCTGTTCACCGGCCACGCGATCAAACGCGAGGCACTGAGCGTGCGCCAGCGGATGGGCGACGTGCTGGGTCGTCTGGAAGACGGCAGGTTCTACCGGTTTGAAACGCTGTTCACCGCCGAAGAAGGCAAGCTGGGGGTGCTGGTCACCTTCCTCGCCCTGCTGGAACTGGCCAAGGAACAGCTGCTGGACATCGTCCAGGAAGCTCCGCTGGCGCCGATCTATGTCAAGTCCCTGGCCGCCGGCAACACCAACGAACCGCTGCAGTTCAACAGCGAGTTCGACGACAACGACGCCGCCAACGCATCCGACTGAGCACCCGACCCACGTATGGATCAACCGCTGATCAACCGTATTGTCGAAGGCGCCCTGCTGGCGGCCAGTGAGCCGTTGACGCTGGCGCAGCTGCAGGGCCTGTTCCCGGAAGAGGAGCCGGCACCGCCGGGCAGCATCGAACGCGCGCTGGAACTGCTGCGCGAGGGCTGTCAGGACCGTGGCGTGGAACTGGTCGAGGTGGCCTCCGGCTTCCGCTTCCAGGTCACCAGCGAAGTGCATGGTTACATCACCCGGCTGTGGACGGAGCGCAAGACCCGCTACACCCGTGCCACGCTGGAAACGCTGGCATTGATCGCCTACCGCCAGCCGATCACCCGCGGCGAGATCGAACAGGTCCGCGGCGTGGCGGTCAGCAGCAACATCATCCAGGCCCTGGAAGAGCGCGAATGGATCCGCGTGATCGGCCACCGCGACGTGCCCGGCAAGCCGGCGCTGTTCGGGACCACCAAGGGCTTCCTGGATTATTTCGGTCTCACGCGCCTGGACGAACTGCTGCCGCTGTCCGAGCTGCGCGACCTGGGTGAGCTGGAACCGCA
>DMZT01000372.1 GCA_003484865.1 Stenotrophomonas sp. | reverse complement strand
GTCGGTGACGGTGCAAACCGCCGTCAGCTGACGACATCGATCTGTTGCTGGAACGGCAACCCCGCCGCATCGCTTGCCGCGGTGATCATCGCGCGTGCCGCTTCCAATGCAGGTGTCGGTGGCGCCAGGCGTGGACGGCGGTCCAGCGTGCAGGCCAGGCCCACATCCAGCAGCGCCGCATGCGCCTCATGCAGGCCAGCGCGGGTGCCGCCGGGCAGCCAGGCGATGTCGGCCAGCGCGTCGATCAGGCTGGGGGTATCGCGCGGTTGCACCACCTGCGGGTGCGTAACGGCGCTGTCGAGCACGCCGGTCTGCAGCAGGAATTCGAGATCGACGATGCCGCCCGCGCCCTGCTTGAGGTCGAGCCGCGCGGCGTCGCTGCGGTCCAGCTCGGCACGCATGCGGGCCCGCATCTTCAGCACGTCGCTGTAGAGCACGGCGTTGTCGCGCGGGCGCGCCAGCGTCTGCGCGCGTACCCGTTCGAAGTCGGCCAACAGCGAGTCATCGCCGGCGATGGCACGGGCACGCACCAGTGCCTGGTGCTCCCAGGTCCAGGCGCGTTCGCGCTGGTATTCGGTGTAGCTGGCCAGTGAGGACACCAGCGCGCCTTTGCCGCCATCCGGGCGCAGGCGCACGTCGATGTCGTACAGGCGGCCGGCGGCAGTGACCGCGCCGAGCATCGCCATCACCTTCTGCGCCAGGCGCGCATACCAGCGGCCGGGGTCCAGCGGGCGGGGGCCGTCGCTGCTGTCCTGATCGGCCGGGTGATCGTGCAGGAAGACCAGATCCAGGTCCGAGCCGAAGCCCAGCTCCAGTCCGCCCAGGCTGCCGTAACCGATGATGGCGAAACGCCCGCCGGGAATGCCGCCGTGCTGACGCTGCATGTCGGTCTGCACCAGCGCGAGCACGGTGACGACCACCGCCTGCGCGAGTTCGGCCAGTTGCCGGGTGGTGTCGACGGCACGCTGGCGACCATCCAGCGTGGCCATCGCCATGCGGAAGCTCAGCGCCAGCCGGGTCTCGTTGAGCAGGCGCAGCGCGGCTTCGGGATCCTCGATGGTCAGCGCGACAGCGCACTCGGCCTGCATGCCCGCGGCGTCCGGCATCGGCCCGGAGACGCGCACGTCGAGCAGTTCATCGAGCAGCAGCGGATACGCCGCCAGACGCTCGGCCAGCAGTGCGCTGCGTGCAAGCACGTCGACCAGGCGTGCCAATGCGCTGGGCTGTTCGTCGAGCAGGGCGAGATAACTGGTCCGGCGCAGGATCGCCTGCAGCAGGCCGAGCACGCGCTTGAGCGCGGCATCCGGCTGCGGTGAGCGCGTGGCGGCGTGCAGCAGCGCCGGCAGCACGCGGTCCAGGCGCGCACGCGCGGCATCGGACAAGGACTTCACCCCGGAGCTCTGCGCGAAATCACGCAGCGATTGATCGGCGCTGCCGGCATCGAAGAAGCCGGCTTCGGCCAGCACCTCGGCGCTGCCGTTGTCGGGCAGGCCGCGCCAGTAGCTGGCCAGCGCATCCGGCGCGGCCTGGCCACGGCGCGGTGCGAGCAGTGCGGCGAACTCGGTGCTGACGCGCTCACGCTGCACATCCAGCGCGGCAACCAGCGCGTCCCAGTCTTCGTAACCGAGTCCGCTGGCGATACGCAGGCGGTCGGTGGTGTCGGTGGGCAACGCATGCGTCTGTGCATCGCGGAGCATCTGCAGGCGGTTTTCCAGGCGCCGCAGGAACCCGTAGGCATGCAGCAGGTCGGCGCCATCCTGCTCGGCCATCTGGCCGGAGGCGACCAGCGCCGGCAGCGCGTGCAGCAGACGACGCTCGCGCAGTGGGGCTTCGCGGCCGCCGCGGATCAGTTGCAGGGCCTGCGCGAGGAATTCGATTTCGCGGATGCCGCCGGGGCCACGCTTGATGTCGTCGTGCATCTCGCGGCGCGAGACCTCGGCGGTGATCGCGGCCTTCATCTCGCGCAGGCCATCGAGCGCGGTGAAATCCAGATAGCGGCGGTAGACGAACGGGCGCAGGGTCTGCAGCCACGCTTCGCCCGCGGCGATATCACCGGCGACGGCACGCGCCTTCAGCCAGGCATAGCGCTCCCAGTCACGGCCTTCGCGCTGGAAGTACTGGTCCATGCCGGCGAACGACAGCGCCACGCGCCCGGCATTGCCGAAGGGACGCAGGCGCAGATCGACGCGGTGGCTGAAGCCATCCACGGTGGTGTCATCAAGCAACCGCGCGAGGCGCTGGCCAAGGCGTGCGAAGTACTCCTCGGCGGCAAGCGGGCGCGCGCCATCGGATTCGCCGCCCTGCGGGTAGGCGTAGACCAGGTCCACGTCCGAACTGAAATTGAGTTCACCACCGCCCAACTTGCCCAGCCCGAACACGACCAGCTGCTGCGCGCTGCCATCCGCCGCACGGACCACGCCATGGCGGCCGGTGAATTCCTGCTCCAGCGCGGAGAGCGCCAGTTGCAGGCACGCCTCCGCCAGGCGCGTGGCACCGGCAAGCGTGGCAGGCACGTCATCCTGCGCGGTCAGGTCGCGCCAGATCAGGCGGGTGGAGGCGGCGGTGCGGTAGCGGCGCAGGCGCTGCTGCCATTCACTGGGCTGCAGGGGATCCAGTGCCGGCAGGGGCAGCGGTGGGCAGCCTTCCTGGGTGAGATGCGACAACAGCGCCGGCTGGCGGCACAGGGTGTCGATGGCGAAGTCGCTGGTGACGGCCAGCGCGCGCAGGGTCTCCAGCACGGGCGCCGAAGGCGGCCAGTGGCCGGCGTCGGTCAGCGACAGGGCCAGGCGCGCCAGGGCGCGATCCACCAGGGGAACAAGGGCGTCGGGGACGCGCGCGGGCGCGGCGAGGTCGGAGATCGGCATGGGGGGATTATGCCCGGCGCGGGTCGCCCTGCAGGGCAAGAAGCGTGTTCACCGGTTGCGCGGTCATGACCGGGCGCGTGTCGACGCGCGAGACCCATCGGCGCCCCGGTGTTCCGAAGGCGAGACATAAAAAAGCCCGCTTGCAGCGAACTGCCAGCGGGCTCTGCTCCCTCCCCCACGTCGGGATGCAGGTCGATCTTCTAGGGTCGGCGACGAACTTGCACGCTGCACTGCAAAACAATACTTGCGGGTACAGAAGTAGGCCGGAAACCTGAACAGGGGAGCGACGAAGTGAAAACGCCATCCCACCAAGGTAGAACCCCTGCCCCTGCGTGGATCGCCGATAATGGAGATCCCCCCAAAAACGTTGTCGTCATGTCTGTCGATCGCATTGCAAACGCGCGTCTGCGTGACCGCGTTGTCTCCGCCGAGGCCGCCGCCGCCCTGATCCAGCCGGGTGAAACCGTCGCCATGAGCGGCTTTACCGGTTCAGGTTATCCCAAGGCGGTGCCGGTCGCGCTGGCGCAGCGCATCGAGGCGGTGCACGCCCAGGGCCTGCCCTTCCAGATCAGCCTGATGACCGGCGCCTCGACCGCACCGGAGCTGGATGGCGCGCTGGCCAAGGCCGATGGCATCGCGATGCGGATGCCCTTCCAGAGCGACCCGGATGCGCGCAACCGCATCAACGAGGGCAAGCTGGATTACATCGACATCCACCTCAGCCATGTCGCCCAGCACGTCTGGTTCGGTTTCTATGGCGATATCGACACGGCGGTGATCGAGGTCTCGGCGATCCGCGAGGATGGCTCGCTGGTGCCCTCCACCTCGGTCGGCAACAACAAGACCTGGCTGGACCTGGCCAAGAAGGTGATCGTCGAGGTCAACGAATGGCAGCCGGCCGGCGTGGACGGCATGCACGACATCTACTACGGCACCGCGCTGCCGCCGCACCGCAAGCCGATTCCGCTGGTGCACGCCAACGACCGCATCGGCGAGACCGCGCTGCGCTGCGACCCGGACAAGATCGTTGCCGTCGTGCGCACCAACGGCCCGGACCGCAACAGCCCGTTCAGCCCGATCGACACCACCAGCGAGCAGATCGCGCAGTATCTGATCGAGTTCCTCAAGCACGAGGTGGCCAAGGGCCGCCTGCCGGCCAACCTGCTGCCGCTGCAGAGCGGCGTCGGCAACATTCCCAACGCGGTGCTGGCCGGGCTGGCCAAGAGCGGCTTCCGCGATCTGAGTGCGTTCACCGAGGTGATCCAGGACGGCATGCTCGATCTGCTGCGCGATGGCGTGCTGAGCTACGCCTCCTGCACCGGTTTCGCGCTGAGCCCGCAGGCGAACGAGACCTTCAAGGAACACATCGATTTCTACCGCGAGCGCATCATCATGCGCACGCAGGAAATCTCGAACCATCCGGAACTGGTGCGCCGCCTGGGCTGCATCGGCATGAACGGCATGATCGAGGCCGACCTGTACGGCAACGTCAATTCGACGCACGTGATGGGCAGCCGGATCATGAACGGCATCGGCGGCTCGGGCGACTTCGCGCGCAACGGTTTCCTGTCCGCGTTCCTGAGTCCTTCGACGGCGAAGAACGGCAGCATCTCGGCGATCGTGCCGATGGTCAGCCACGTGGATCACACCGAGCACGATGTGTCGGTCATCGTCACCGAACAGGGCCTGGCCGATCTGCGCGGCCTGACCCCGCGCAAGCGTGCGCGGGTGGTGATCGACAACTGCGCGCATCCGGATTTCCGTGATCAGTTGAATGACTACTTCGACCGTGCGAGCCGTGAGAGTTACGGCAAGCACACTCCGCACCTGCTGCCGGAAGCGCTGTCGTGGCACCAGCGGTGGCTGGATACCGGGACGATGAAGGCCTGATGCTGCACGGTACCGACCAACGGTCGGTACCTGCCGGGGCGTTCGGTTTCCGTGTCGCGATGCAC
>DMZT01000371.1:5774-14092 GCA_003484865.1 Stenotrophomonas sp. | reverse complement strand
TGACACGGTTGCCCGAAGCTACCGCCTTGCGGGTCGCGGACCTTGGCACCGGCAGTGGCGCGATCGCGCTGGCGCTGGCCAGCGAACGCCCGCAGGCCCAGGTGGTCGCGACCGACCTCAGTGAGGCGGCCCTGGCGGTCGCGGCACGCAACGCGCAGCGCCACGCACTGGGCAACGTCAGCTTCCGGCAGGGCGCGTGGTACGCCCCGCTGACGGGTGAGCGCTTCGATCTGATCGCGACCAATCCACCGTACATCGCCAGCGACGACCCGCACCTGGCCCAGGGCGACCTGCGCTTTGAACCGGCCACCGCGCTGGCCTCCGGCCTTGATGGGCTGGACGACATCCGCCAGATCATCGACGGTGCGGCAGCGCACCTGCTTCCCGGCGGCTGGCTGCTGATCGAACACGGCTGGGACCAGGGCGAGGCGATCCGCGCGCTGCTGCGGGACGCCGGTTTCCAGTCGGTCGCCACCGAGCACGATCTGGAACAGCGTGACCGGGTGAGCCTGGGCTGTCTGCCCGCCTGAGTGCGTGCCGGCCCTGATGCGACCCCGGGGCTAGAATGACCTGTCCACCGGGCCGCCGCGCAGCGTGATGCGGCGACTGTCATTCCACATGGAGTTCCTGTCATGCGTACGCTGTATCCCGCCATCACCCCTTACGACGTCGGCACCCTGAAGGTCGATGACCGCCACACGCTGTACTTCGAGCAGTGCGGCAATCCCGACGGCAAGCCGGTGGTGATGCTGCACGGTGGCCCGGGCGGCGGCTGCAGCGACAAAATGCGCCAGTTCCACGACCCGGCCAAGTACCGGATCATCCTGTTCGACCAGCGCGGTGCCGGCCGCTCCACGCCGCACGCGGACCTGGTCGACAACACTACCTGGGACCTGGTCGCCGATATCGAGAAACTGCGCGAGCACCTCAAGGTGGAGCGCTGGCAGGTGTTCGGCGGCAGCTGGGGCTCGACGCTGGCGCTGGCCTACGCGCAGACCCACCCGCAGCGCGTGACCGAGCTGGTGCTGCGCGGCATCTTCATGCTGCGCCGCTGGGAGCTGGAGTGGTTCTACCAGGAAGGCGCCAACCGTCTGTTCCCGGATGCGTGGGAACACTACCTCAAGCCGATCCCGGCCGTGGAGCGCCACGACCTGATCTCCGCCTTCCACCGCCGCCTGACCAGCGACGATGAAGCCACCCGCCTGGCCGCGGCCAAGGCGTGGAGCGTGTGGGAAGGGGCGACCAGCTTCCTGCACGTGGACGACGACTTCGTGAACAGCCACCAGGACCCGCAGTTCGCGCTGGCCTTCGCCCGCATCGAGAACCACTACTTCGTCAACGGCGGCTTCTTCGAGGTGGAAGAACAGCTGCTGCGCGACGCGCACCGCATCGCCGATATCCCGGGCGTGATCGTGCACGGCCGCTACGACGTGGTCTGCCCGCTGCAGAGCGCGTGGGAGCTGCACAAGGCGTGGCCGAACTCGACGCTGGAGATCAGCCCGGCCTCGGGCCACTCCGCCTTCGAAGCCGAGAACGTCGACGCGCTGGTGCGCGCGACGGATCGGTTCGCGGGTTGATGGAGGCGTGCCGACCAACGGTCGGCACCTACCGGCTCACCCCCTGACGTCGCGCGGTGGATCACGACCGTTGGTCGTGATGCGGCGGGTTACCAATCACCGCCCAACAACGCCTCCGCCAGCACCTGCAGCTTCGGCGAGGCCTGCCGTGAGGGTGGATAGACCAGCGACAGCACCCGGCTGCGGCCCTCGAAGGGCTGCAGCACCCGCTGCAGCCGCCCGTCGGCCAACGCATCGGCCACCGCGAAATCCATTACCTGCACGATGCCGATCCCGGCCAGCGCGCCTTCCACCAGCGGATCGCCGCTGTCGAACACCATCCGCGCCGGCGGGGTGAACTCGCGCAGCTGGCCCTCGGCCTCGCGGAACTGCCAATCCACCAGCCGCCCGCTGCGCAGATTGCGCACCGCCAGGCAGGCGTGATCGTGCAGCGCATCGACCGTGGCCGGTTCCCCGTGCTGCACGATGTAGGCGGGGGAGGCGACCGTAACCCAGTGCAACGGCCGCAGGGGCCGCGCCACCATGCGCACGTCGCTGATCGGCCCGGTGCGCAGTGCGGCATCGAAGCCTTCTTCGACCAGGTCGACCAGCCGGTCGTTGAGCACCAGCTCGAACTGCAGCTGCGGGTGCGCCGCCATCAACTGCCCGGCCAGCGGCACCAGTACCTTGCGCCCGAACATCGAGGGCGCCGTCAGTTTCAACACGCCCGAGGGCGTGGAGGGGCGATCGCCCAGCCGGCGCTCGGCATCCTCCAGCCCACTCAGCAGCGGCGCGCAGTGCTCGACGAACTGGCGGCCATCCGGGGTCAGGCTGACGTTGCGGGTGTTGCGGTGGAGCAGTCGCACCCCCAGCGCGCTCTCCAGCCGGCTGATCGCCCGCGACAGCCCGGACTGGCTGATGCCCAGCTGCCCGGCGGCGACGGTGAAGCTGCGTGCGTCGGCCACCTGCACCAGCATGCGCACGGCGTTGAAGTCCATGGATTTCTCCGATTCATGCGGATATGCATGACAGATATCGAAGTATCCGGGTTTATTTCCGCGGCGTCATCAATGAGACTGCCCACCTTCTTACGCAGTACCGAGTCGGCATGACCTCCCCCCTGTCCCCCGCTGGCGCGCCGGCGCCCGCATTTCCGCGCCTGGCCCTGGCCTTGCTGGCCACCGCCCAGCTGATCATCGCGCTGGACTCCACGATCATCTTCGTCGCCCTGCACGAGATGGGCGCGCAGCTGCGCATCAATGCCCAGCAGCTGCAGTGGATCGTCAGCGGCTACACGGTGGCGTTCGGCGGGTGCCTGCTGCTTGGCGGCCGTGCGGCCGACCTGCTGGGTCGCCGCCGGGTCTATCGGCTGGGCATGGCGCTGTTCGCGCTGGCCTCGCTGGTCGGCGGGTTCAGCAACAGTGCGTGGTTGCTGATCGCGGCCCGCGCGGTGCAGGGCATCGGCGCGGCGTTGCTGTTCCCGGCCACGCTGGCGCTGATCAACACGATCTACGCCGAAGGTGCGCCGCGCAACCGCGCGCTGGCGATCTGGTCGATGGCCAGCGCCGGCGGCCTGGCCTTGGGCACGCTGCTCGGTGGCGTGCTGACCCAGAGCTTCGGCTGGGCCTCGGTCCTGCTGGTGATCGTGCCGTTCGCCGGCGGCTGCGCGCTGCTCGGCGGTTGGTGGCTGCCGCGCGATCCCGCGCCGCTGGCGGGCCGCTCGTTCGATCTGGCCGGCTGCCTCACCGTGACCCTCGGCGGCAGCCTGCTGGTGACCACCCTGGTGCAGGGTCCGGAGTGGGGCTGGCTGGCACCACGCACGCTGATCTGCCTGGTCGTGTCGGCAGTCATGCTGGCCGCCTTCGTGCAGATCGAACGCCGCAGCCGCGACCCGCTGATGCAGTTCGCGCTGCTGCGCCTGCGCAGTCTGCGTGCGGCGATGCTGCTGACGATGCTGTTCATGAGCAGCTACGGCGTGCAGTACTACTTCCTGGCGCTGTACTACCAGGATGGCTACGGCTGGAGCGCGCTGCAGGCGGGCCTGGCGTTCCTGCCGCCGACCCTGGTGTGCACGTTTGGCATCCGCATCGCCGAGCGCATGCTCGCGCAGCGTTCGCCGCGCCAGGTGCTGACGGTGGGCATGCTGGCCGGCGCGATCGGCATCGCCGCGGTCGCCGTCGCGCTGCCGTATGGCGCGACCTACTGGGCGCTGCTGCCGGGCATCGTGGTGCTCAGCCTCGGCCAGGGCATCACCTGGACGGCGATGTGGATCGTGGCCGGGCAGGGCGTGCCGGCCGCGCAGCAGGGCGTGGCCTCGGGCATGGCCGCCACGGCGCAGCAGATTGGCGGCGCGCTGGGCCTGGCGTTGCTGGTGATGTTGGCCAATGCGGGTCGTGGCAGCACCGGCGCCAGCAGTGAGGCGGCGCTGCAGGGCATGATCCATGCGCAGTACGGTGCGGCGTTGTTCGCGCTGCTGGGTGTGGGCGTGGCGCTGTGGCTGCGGCCGCAGCACGATGCGGCGACGCCGGCACCGGTGTGCGCGAGTGAAGGATAAGGCGATGACCAATCTGCTCAGTCTGGGCCAGACGCTTGAGGCGATCGCGGGATGCAGCAACGATCGGGAGGTGTGGGACCGGTATGGCTGGGTCTATGCCACCGACGGCGACGAACGTGATGCCGTGTTCTGGTTGTCCGACCATGACGCTGAGCATGACGACGCCCGCGTGGAAGCATTCGCCGCCCAGCATGCGCTGAGCACGTATCTGGAGGCCGCCACCTTCGCCGATGTGCTGGAGGTGCAGAAGCGCCAGCATCCACTGTCCACACTGGACGACTACGCGCAGGCGCTGGCGTACTACAGCGAGTACGACGCGTTCGCGCAGGTGGCGGGCATCGATGAAGCCCTGGACCAGGCATCCGTGGAAGACCAGCAGGCCGCGCGTGTGCGCGGCGTGGGACCGGGGATCTTCGCCACGTTCGATCTGGCGCTGGTGCAGTGCCCGGCATCGATGGTGAAGGACGCTGCCCGCATCGTTGCAGCGGTGCTGGATGTTCCGGTGGGCCAGGCGCTGGCATGGTGCCGCGCCTTGCCGATGGACCTCGGGCGTGACCTGGAACGCATGCGCGCCGCTGCCATTGCCGCGCCGTTCCAGGCCGCCGGCATCGCGCTGGAAATACGGGGATACCGCGCGTTTCCGTGGATGGATACGCCGACGTTGGCGTGACCTGCGGCTGCCGGCCAGCGGCCGGCACTACCGGTACCGGTCGACAGTACGCCCTACACAGGCGGCAAGGCGTCCAGCTGCGGCTGCAGTGCAGTAAAGATGCGGGCCAAGCGCTGCGCCCACGCCGACTGCCCGGCGGCATCGGCAATCAGGTCCTGGCGGATCTCCAGCTCCACGTGCACCAGCCCGCGGCCTTCGCCATGCACCGGCACGGCATAGTCGCTGGTGCTGGTGACCGCGTAGGGCTGGTTGTCGCCCACCACCAGGTCGCCTTCCTCGCGCAGCGCCTGCAGCAGCGCAAGCGCAAAACGCGTGTCCCGGTGGTAAAGCACGCCGGCATGCCAAGGCCGCACAGCGTCGTTCATCACCGGGGTGAAGCTGTGCATCATCACCAGCAACGTCGGCCGGGCCTGCGCCTGGCGCGTGTCCAGCTCGGCGTCGATGCGTGCATGGTAGGGCGCATGGATCGCGTCGATGCGCTGCTGGCGCTGCAGCACGGACAGGCGCTGGTTGCCGGGAACCACGGTGAGATCGCTGACCGCCGGCATCAGCGTGGGCGAAGCCAGCGGCCGGTTGCAGTCGATCACCAGCCGCGAGTACGTCTGCGTGATCGCCCACGCATCGAGCAGGCGCGCCAGTTCCACGGTGACGCCGGCGATGCCGATGTCCCAGCCGATGTGACGGTCCAGCTCGGCCTGCGGCAGGCCAAGGTCGGCCAGTGCCGCCGGCACCCGCTGGCCGGCGTGGTCGGCGATCAGCAGATACGACGAGCGACCCTGCGCCTGATGCACGGTGAACGGTGCCGGGTCGGACGGCCCGAGCAGTGACGCACCCGTGTGCGGAGGGGCAAACGCATCAGCCACGCGGGGTGCCGTCCAGGTGGTGTTCGATCATCCACAGGCCAGCCCACAGCTTGGCGTCCAGCTCGTAACCCTGGCCCATTTTCTCGACCAGCCAGGCGGCGGCGCGGGCGCGCGGAATCTCGTGCACGGTGATGTCCTCGCTGGCATCGCCACCGCCCTCACCGACCTTGCGCAGGCCGGTGGCACGCACGAAGGCGATCTTTTCGCTGCTGGCCCCAGAGGAGGTCGGGCCGATCATCAGCACCTCGGCGTGGTCGGCGGTCCAGCCGGTTTCTTCCTCCAGCTCGCGCACGGCCGAGACCTCGATCGACTCGCCGGCATCGATGTCGCCAACCAGACCGGCCGGCATCTCGATGGTCCTGGCCTGCAGCGGGACGCGGAACTGTTCGACGAACAGCACCGTGTCGTCCGGGGTGACGGCGATGATGATCGCGGCCAGACCGCCGGCGTGGGTGCGCTCGCTGTACTCCCACGTGCCGCGCACGACCATGCGCTGGTACTTGCCTTCAAAAACGACCTTGGGGGCTTGCGTAGTGGGGCTCATGCGAACTCGCTGGCAATGGAAGAGGAATCGGACAGGCCGGCGGCGGTGAACAGGCGGCGCCGGGTCAACGGCCCGAACCGCAGTGCATCGCACAGGCCCTGCAGCATCTGTGCATCGGCCACACCCCGGCTGAAATCGACGGCGGCACCGTCCAGCGGCGCATCCAGCGCGATGGTGGTCAGCTGGCGCCACAGCAGCGCATGCTCGCGCTGTTCGCGCAGCCGCACGGCCATCTGCGCCGCGCCGCGCAGGCGCAGGAAGGGCACTTCATCCAGACGCTCGTACAGCACGTCCAGGCTGCCGAAATGGGCCAGCAGCACCGCAGCGGATTTGGCGCCCACGCCGGTCACGCCGGGGATGTTGTCGACCGCATCACCGCACAGGGCCAGGTAATCGGCGATCTGGTGCGCATGCACGCCGTGGCGGGCTTTGACACCGGCCATGCCCCAGCGCTGATTGCGCGCGTAATCCCACTGTTCGTCATGCTCGAACAGCAGCTGCGAGAGGTCCTTGTCGGCGGAGATGATCACCCCGCGCATGCCGGCATCGCGGCGCGCGTGCAGGGCGCTGCCGATCAGGTCATCGGCCTCGTACTCGTGGTGGGCCAGCACCGCCAGGCCGAGCGCGGTGCACAGCGCCTTGCAGTGGGCGAACTGGCGGCGCAGCGCGTCCGGCGCGGGGTCGCGGTTGGCCTTGTAGGCCGCGTAGATCCGGTGCCGGAAGCAGCTGTCCAGGGCTTCATCGAAGGCGATGGCGATGTTGGCGGGGCGTTCGCGCTCGAGCAGGTCGAGCAGGAAGCGCGCGAAGCCGTGCACGGCATTGGTCGGCCAGCCCTGCTGATCCTGGAACTCATCGGGCATCGAATGCCACGCGCGGAACACGTACAGACTGGCGTCGACCAGGTACAGCGGCGCACGCAGCGGCGGGGGCGCCATGACGGGGCCGGCGGCAAGGGCGGACATCTCAGCCCTCCCAGTCCTGCAGCAGCGCGGCCGGATCCGGGCGCTCGCGTTCGGGAACCGCGGTCTTCGGCGTGCCGATATGGATGAAGCCGGCGATCTGCTCGCCCTCGGCCAGGCCCAGGTGGGCGTGCACGGACGGGTCGAAGGCCATCCAGGCGGTCAGCCACTGCGCGCCGAAGCCGAGCGCCTGCGCGGCCTGCAGCAGGGCGAAGCAGACGCAGCCGGCGGTCATCAGCTGTTCGGCCTCGGGCACCTTGGGGTTCGGGCGCGGGCTGGCGATGACGGTGATGATCAGCGGGGCATGGGAGAAACGCTGGCGGTCCTTGTCCAGCTGGGCCGGCGACACCTGGGGGTCGCGCTGGACGGCGCGCTCGGCCAGGAACGCACCCAGACTGTGACGCGCATCGCCGGTGATCCGCAGGAAACGGTAGGGCACCAGCTTGCCGTGGTCGGGCACGCGCACGGCCGAGCTCAGCATCCGCATCAGGGTGGCCGGGTCGGGGCCGGGCTCGCCGAGTTGCTTGGCGGGGACCGAACGGCGGGCGTCCAGGGCATGCAGCGCGGGGGGGACGGACATGGGCTCTCGATCTGGCTTCACGATGCCCCGATTATAGTCGCGACCGTTTGTGACACGGCCTTGGGCGATCTCGGTGCAATTTGCGACAAAACGTGATGAACATCACCTAATCAGCGGACTTCCTTCACGTGGCTGTACTCGCTTCCGGGGCCTGCTGCGCTTACGATACAAAGCCTGCCGGGCCACCGGTAACGAGGTTTAAAGTGTCGACTGTTTCACTGTCTCTGACCGGTCGGCCGGCCTACCATCCGAACGTGGGCGCATGGGGTGCGCCGGCGATCGTTGTTTCCATGTTGTACTCAGTGCCTGCGAGGGTGGGGAGCCTTTTCGCATGATTGCCACGCCCAATGTAGGGGGGCACCCGGGCCGTGACCCGGCGTTGTTGACGATGGCCCGTGAGGCCGTGCTGCCGGGGCTGGTCGAGTCGTTCTCGACGGTGCTGGCGCGCTTCGACGACGTGCTGTTCGACCGTGCCGGTACCGCCGGCGCGTCGCAGTTGCTGTTCCTGGATGGTATGCGCGAGCTGCGCCGCCGCCGGGACGACATCGTGGCCGGCTTCCGCGCCCACCTGGCCCAGGCCTGGGAGGCGCTG
>DMZT01000371.1:0-5608 GCA_003484865.1 Stenotrophomonas sp. | reverse complement strand
GGCCGAAGCCACCCTGGCCGGCCAGATCGAGGATGGCCTGAGCCTGGTGCCCGAACACGTGCTGGAGTCCCGGCTGGCGGTGCGCAATTTCGCCACCGTGCTGCTGCGTGACTTCAAGCCGGTACTGTCGCGTCTGGACCGCCGCCTGGGCATGATCGCCGGGGGGCTGGAACTGCAGGCCGATACCAATCCGATCAGCCCCGAGCACCTCGGTGTGGCGATCCACGAGGCCTTCGCCGATTGTGAACTGGCCCCGGAAGTGCGGCTGGTGCTCATCAAGTTGTGCGAGCGCGATCTGCAGCAGCCGATCGGCAAGCGTTACGAGTATCTGGATGAACAACTGGCCGCAGCGGGCGTGATGCCGCAGATGGCCGCGCGCCGGCCTGCCCCGCGCGCGCCATCGCCACCGCGCGAGGACCGCGATGCGTTCGAGGGTTTTGAGCCCGAGAGCAGCATGGGATCGGCGGGCGAAGAGGGCCAGGCACCGGCCTGGGCCCGCCGCTTCGCCGACCGCTGGGCCGAGAGCCGTGGCCGCCTCCAGGGCGGCGGGCATGCCGCGCACGAGGGACATGGCGAGGGCGGTGACAGCCCTGGGGGCAACCAGGGCATGCTGCTCGATGCCCTGCATGAACTGCTGCAGCAGACCCGCCATGTGCGCGAGGACGCCACCTCGGCGGCCAGCGTCGCGGTCGGCCAGCAGCGGCCGCTGAGCCAGCGCGAAATGATGTCGGTGCTGTCACTGCTGCAGGCCACGCCCAGCGCGACCCTGCGCGCGGCGATCGGTGAAGACGGTGAGTCGCTGGCGCAGCGCCTGAAGAGCGAAGTGCTGTCCGGCGCGACCCGGCTCGGGGTCGATCCCGCGCAGGCGCGGCTGGACCCGCAGGACGAGGATGCGATCGATCTGGTCGGCATGCTGTTCGACGTGATGCTCGATGAGCGCGACCTGGAGGGCCGCTCGCGCGAGCTGATCGGCCGGCTGGTGGTGCCCTTCGTCAAGGTCGCCATGCTCGACCGCCGCATGTTCGTGCAGAAGACCCACCCGGCGCGCAAGCTGCTCAATTCGCTGGCCGAGGCCTGCGAAGGCAACACCGGCGAGAGCCAGGCCGAGCGCGTGCTGATGGGCAAGGTCGAGGAGATCATCGAGCGCCTGGTGGCCGAGTTCAACGAGAACCTGGCCATCTTCCTGACCCTGGAAGAAGAATTCCGCGAGTTCCTGACCCAGCACCGGCGCCGGATCGAGATCGCCGAGCGCCGTGCCGCCGAGACCCAGCGCGGCCAGGAAAAGCTCGAAATGGCGCGCCAGCGGGCCAGCACCGAACTGGACCGGCGGATTGGCGACACCACCTTGCCGCAGGCGATCGGTGCATTCCTGCGCCAGCCGTGGCAGCACCACCTGACCCTGACCGTGCTGCGCGAAGGCGAAGACGGCGCCTCGGTCGGCGAGGCACTGAGCCTGGCCGATGGGATCCTGGATGAAGTGGCCGAGGCGCGCCGGCATATCGTCGGCAAGCCGTGGCTGCAGGCCTGGCACCCCGCGCTGCGCAAGGTATTCGCCAGCGTGGGTGTGCATGCCGACGCGGCGACCAGTGCCATCGATGCGCTGCACGACACCCTGCAGGGCATCGCCGAATCGCGCCCCGAGCTGGAACGCGCGCTGCCCGAGCTGCCGCAGGTGGCGTTGCCTTCGCCGCCGGCGCAGGAATCGGCGGCGGTGGAGCTGGGCAGCAAGGTGGATGTCAGCGATTTCGACAATGCCGATGCCGACCGCTTCCGCGGCCTGGAGATCGGCAGCTGGCTGGATTTCGTCGACAAGGACGGCAAGGTGCAGGCGGGCAAGCTGTCCTGGGTCAGTCCGATTTCCCAGCGCCTGCTGTTCGTCAACCGGCGCGGCGTGCGGTTCTGCGTGGCCTCGCCGGAAGAGCTGGCGGTGATGGTGCGCCTGGGCCGTCTGCGCGCGCATATCGACGATGGGGCCTTCGACAGTGCCATGCAGGGCGTGATCGATCGCCTGGATACCAAGAACGCCACCGTGCATTGACCCCGGGGGCAACCCTGGCCTGACGATCAGGTTACGATCAGCCCACAATCCGCTGATCGTCGGGGACAGGCATGGCTGTCGAGGTGTTGGTGGTAAAGGAACATGCGCCGGGAGAACGGCGCGTGGCGATGACGCCGGAAACGGCGCGCAAATTGATCGCGCTGGGGGCGAGCGTCGCATTCGAGCCCGGTGCCGGGGTGGCGGCGGGCTTCCCCGATGCGGTGTATCAGGACGTGGGCGCGCAGCCCGCCGATGACACCCGCCTGGCCCAGGCCGACCTCGTGCTGTGCGTGCAGCCCCCGTCCAATGACCGCCTTGCCCGGCTGAAAGCCGGTTCCAGCCTGATCGGCATGCTGCATCCGCAGGCCGACGCCGAGCGTGCCGGTCTTATCCAGTCGCGCGGCCTGCAGGCGTTTCCGCTGGAGCGCTTGCCGCGCACCACGCGGGCGCAATCGATGGACGTGCTCAGTTCGCAGGCCGGCATGGCCGGTTACAAAGCCACGTTGATCGCGGCCCAGCGTGCGCCGCGCTTCTTCCCGATGCTCACCACCGCCGCCGGCACGATCCGTCCGTCCAAGGTGCTGGTGGTCGGTGCGGGTGTGGCCGGCCTGCAGGCGATTGCTACCGCCCGCCGTCTCGGCGCGCAGGTGGAAGGCTTCGATGTGCGCCCGGAAACCCGCGAGCAGATCGAATCGCTGGGCGGCAAATTCCTGGATCTGGGCGTGAGCGCGGTCGGCGAAGGCGGCTATGCGCGCCCGCTGACCGATGAGGAACGTGCCGAACAGCAGCGTCGCCTTGGCGAGCATCTGCGCACGGTGGACGTGGTGATCTGCACTGCCGCCGTTCCCGGGCGGCCTGCGCCGAAGATCGTCAGCACCGCGATGGCGCGTGGCATGAAACCTGGCAGCGTGATCGTCGATCTCGCCGCGGAAACCGGCGGCAACTGCGAAGCCACCCAGCCGGGCGAAGTAGTGGATCTGGACGGCGTGGTCATCGATGGCCCGCTCAACCTGGCCAGCCAGGGCGCGGTCCACGCCAGCGAGATGTACGCCCGCAACGTCTACAACTTCGTCGCGCTGTTCCTGAAAGACGGCGCGGTCACCTTCGACTGGGACGACGAACTGCTCGCCAAAACCCGCTGGGTCGCCGCCTGAAACAACAGGGACGGAGGTAGTTAATCATCCCCTCCGTCCCCGTTAAGGCGCTCAGCGCTTCGGCGGCGGCGGTGGCGGTGGCGGCGCAGGGTTGGCCTTGAGCCAGGCCTTGCGTTCATCCGGGGTCATCCGCGCCCAGCGGTCGCGCAGCGCCTGCCGTTGCTCAGGGCTCATGCTGCGCATCTGACCAAACAGTGCGCGCGCCTGTTCGCGTTGCTCCGGCGTCATGTTCTCGAAACGGTGGCGGCCCCGCTGCGCCTGCGCGCGTTGTTCCGGGGTCATGGTCAGCCAGCGCTGGCCGTGCTGCAGCATGCGTTCGCGCTGGGGCGCCGGGGCGTCGTTCCAGCGGTCGCGCACCGGCGCGATCAACGCCTCACGCTGCTGCGGGCTGAGTGTGTCCCAGTCCGGCAGCGGGGCGGTCTGGGCCCAGCCGGCCGCACTCAGCGTCAGCAATACCAGCCCCAGGGACAGTCGCAGTTTCATCATCACTCCATTGCCAGGTCAGTACTGCCCAGCCACACATACAGATCGGGATTTTCGTCGAGAACGTCGCTGCCGTCATCGGCCGCGCTCGCCACGACCGGTGCCGGCGGGGCGGTCGATTCGCCGAGGAGGAAACTGTAGCCCAACGCGAGCGCGACCACCGCCGAACAGGCGGTGGCCATCCACCAGGACGGCACATGCCGCTTGGCGGGCGAGGCGCCATGACGCGCGCTGCGCAACCGCGCCAGCGTGGCCGGCGAGAGCGTATCCAGCGCCTGCGCGTGCAGCTGCCGCAGGGCGGCATCGTCATGCATCGAAGGGGGCAGGGGGCGGTTCACAGGGCGATCTCCAAAGACTGCTGCAGCGCCTGGCGGGCGCGCGAAAGATGGGTTTTGACCGCGCCTTCGCTGCAGCCCATGGCCTTGGCCGTGGTGGCGCCGTCCAGGTCCTGCAGCACGCGCAGGGTGAAAGCCTCGCGCTGGCGCGCAGGCAACTCCCGCAGCGCCTGCACCAGTTGTGCGTACTGATCGCGCTGCTCATGGGCCTGGGCCGGGCCGGGCGCGTGGTCGGCCCAGTCGATGTCATGGTCGCCGCCGGCCTCGTCGCTGCTGCGCCAGAACTTCAGGCGGAAGCCACGGCGGCGCTGCAGATCCACGACGCGGCGGCGCAGGATGCTCCAGAACAGCGGTGCCCACTCGGCGGCAGGTTTGTCGCGGTAGCCGAGCATCTTCAACATGCTGTCCTGCACCGCATCCAGCGCGTCGTCGCGCTGGCGCAGGCCGGCCTCGGCGAAGCGGAACGCGCGCGGGCCGATGCCGGCCAGGAAGGCATCCAGCGACACCGGCAGCGCCACCTCGGCAGGCGCGGGCAGGTCGGCATCCGTCGACGGTAGGGGAGAGCTCACCAGCACAGGGTAGCGGTCCGGCAGGGGGATACCGTGAGAACGCCCCAGGGCGGCCGCGGTTGACCGGCCCGCCCGATTGGTTCAGCGCATGGTTATGATGCAGGGGACGGGATGACCGCCTGGGAGAGTGACTGCAATGAGCGACGGGTTCGTGGCGTTGTATATCTTCATGCTGGCCGCCATTGCCGGCCACGTGATCATTTCGCGGGTGCCGGTGATCCTGCATACCCCTTTGATGTCCGGCTCCAACTTCATCCACGGCATCGTGCTGATCGGCGCGATGGTGGTGCTGGGGCACGCGCAGACCCCACTGGAAAAGATCATCGGTTTCGTTGCCGTGGTGCTCGGCGCGGGCAACGCGGCCGGCGGCTACGTGGTGACCGAACGCATGCTCGACATGTTCAAGCCCAGCGCCAAGCGCGACGCCGGGGAGAAGGCGCCTTGAACGTGACCACCGCGCAACTGCTGCAGTGGCTGGTCCAGGTGAGCTATCTGGTCGCCGCGACCCTGTTCCTGCTCGGCCTGCAGCGCATGGCCTCGCCGATGACCGCGCGCAGCGGTATCCGCTGGGCCGGGCTGGGTATGCTGATCGCCACGGTGGCGACGTTCTTCCTGCCCGAGCTGCACAACATCCCGCTGATCCTGGCGGCGGTGGCGATCGGCACCGGCGTGGCCTGGTGGTCGGCCAAGCGCGTGGCGATCACCGACATGCCGCAGATGGTGGCGCTCTACAACGGCATGGGCGGTGGCTCGGCGGCGGCGATCGGTGCGGTCGAACTGCTGCGCTTCTCGTTCCTGACCAACCGCGATACCACCCATTGGAGCGAGCAGGCGCTGGCCGACCTCGCCGCGCGACAGCCGTCGGCCACCGTGCTGGCGCTGGCCGTGATCGGTTCGGCGATCGGCGCGGTCTCGCTGTCCGGCTCGATCATCGCCTGGGCCAAACTCGATGGTCGGCTCGACCGACGCGTCACCTTCCCGGGGCAGCAGGCGTTCAACCTGCTGATCGCGCTGGCGATGGTGGTGCTG
>DMZT01000231.1:454-13263 GCA_003484865.1 Stenotrophomonas sp. | reverse complement strand
GACCAACGGTCGGCTCTACAACGAAAAAAGCGACACCGTTTCCGGTATCGCTTGATTCGTCCACTGCCTCCGGCTTGAACCGGAGCTATATGGTAGCGGGGGCAGGATTTGAACCTGCGACCTTCGGGTTATGAGCCCGACGAGCTGCCAGACTGCTCCACCCCGCAGCAGAAGCGGATGAGTTGTGTGCCAACCAACGGCTGGCACCTACCGCAACGATGTTCTGGCGAAACCGCTGCATCAACAACTCAGGAGATGAATATTACACGAGTTGCGCACGTTTGTATCGTTTTTTACGAAATATGTGCAAATGCCTGCTGGCACCACACCATGATCGGGTTCCACGCCACGCCCAGGGCCAGCAGCGCCAAGGCATTCACGCCCAGCACAACGCCCAGCACGCGATCGTTGTTGGCCGGCAGCGGCTCACCCACCGGCTCATCGAAGTACATGACCTTGATGACGCGCAGGTAGTAGAAGCAGCCGATCACGGCGCAGATCACGCCGACCATGGCCAGCCACAGCATGTCGCCCTGGATCGCCGCGCCGAGGACGGCCAGCTTGGTCCAGAAGCCCAGGAACGGGGGGATGCCTGCCAGCGACGCCATGATGCACAGCACCAGGCCGGCCATCCACGGGTTGCGGGCATTGAGGCCCTTGAAGTCTTCGATCTTCTCGGCTTCAAAGCCGTTGCGCGACAGCGCGATGATCGCGCCGAACGCAGCGGTGGACATGATCGCGTAGCTCAGGGCGTAGAACAGCGCCGCCGAGTAACCCCGCTCGCCCCCCCCGGCCATGCCCATCAGCAGGAAGCCGATGTGCGAGACAGTCGAGAACGCCAGCATGCGCTTGAGGTTGGTCTGCGCGATCGCCATCAGGTTGCCGATCACCAGCGACAGTGCGGCCAGGCCACCGATCAGGTACTTCCACTCGTCCGCCAGCGGACCCACGCCCATTTCCAGCAGGCGGTAGGCCATGCCGAACGCGGCCAGCTTCGGGGCCGAGCTGATGAACAGCGCGACCGGTGCCGGGGCACCCTGGTACACATCGGGCAGCCACATGTGGAACGGGGCCGCACCCAGCTTGAAGGCCACGCCGGCGATCATGAACACCGCGCCGGTCAGCAGCAGCATCTTCTCTTCGGTATGCGGGATGGCGGCGTTGATGGCGTCCAGGTGCAGCGAACCGGTGGCGCCGTAGATCAGCGACATGCCGTACAGCAGCAGGCCCGATGCCAGCGAGCCGAGCACGATGTACTTCATCGCCGCTTCCGAGGCCAGACCGTTTTCACGGTTGCTGGCCACCAGGGCGTAGGAGCACAGCGCCAGCAGTTCCAGGCCCAGATAGACCATCAGCAGGCTGCCGGCCGAGACCAGGATCATCATGCCCGCGGTGGCGAACAGGATCAGCACCGGGATCTCGCCCTGGTAGAGCTTGCGCTCGCGCAGGTAGCTCCAGCCGTAGATCAGGGTCAGGCCGCTGCACAGCACGATCACGGTCTTCATCACGTCGGCCGCGTTGTCGCGGACGAACATGCCGTGGAAGACCTCGCCCTGCCCGCCCACTCCGGTGGCGAGCATGAAGAAGACGACCGCCAGCGCAGCGATCGAGAACAGGTGGGTCCAGATCTTGTTCTTCTCACTGATGAAAAGATCAAGCATCAACAGGGCGAACGCACTGCCAACCAGCACCAGCTCGGGAGCGAGCGGCGGGAGGTCAGCGGCGGTCAGTGGCAACAGCGGCGAGGTGGTCATCATCAAATCCTGGAATCAATACTCTCGACGGCCCGATTACAGCAGCTTGCTGGATGCGATCTGCATCGCCAGCTTCGCGATCGAGGGCTCCATCAGGTCGGTCAGCGGCTTGGGGTACAGGCCCAGGGCAAGGGTGCCCACGGCGAATACACCCAACACCAGCCACTCGCGACCGTTGATGTCCTTCAGTTCGGCGACATGGGCGTTGGCCACTTCACCGAAGAACACGCGCTTGTACAGCCACAGCGTATACGCCGCGGTGATCACCAGAGTGCTCGCCGCGCCGAGCGCCAGCCACGGATTGCGCTGGAAGCTGGCCATGATGATCATGAATTCACCGACGAAACCGCTGGTACCCGGCAGGCCGGCATTGGCCATGAAGAACAGCATGGCGAAGGTGGCGAACCAGGGCATCACGTTGACCACGCCGCCGTAATCGGCAATGCGGCGGCTGTGCATGCGGTCGTAGAGCACGCCGACGCAGGAGAACATCGCGCCGGACACGAAACCGTGCGAGACCATCTGCACCATCGCGCCCTGCAGGCCCAGGCGGGCGGCGTCCGGGTTACCAGCGTCACGCACCAGCCACAGAGCGATGAAGGTGCCCAGGGTGACGAAGCCCATGTGGGCGATCGACGAATAGGCGATCAGCTTCTTCATGTCGTCCTGCACCAGGGCGACCAGGCCGACGTAGATCACCGCAATGAGCGACAGCGCGATCACCAGCCAGGCCCATTCATGCGAGGCATCCGGCACGATCGGCAGGTTGAAGCGCAGGAAGCCGTAGCCACCGATCTTCAGGGCGATGGCGGCCAGGATCACCGAACCGGCGGTCGGCGCTTCCACGTGGGCGTCCGGCAGCCAGGTGTGGACCGGGAACATCGGCACCTTGACCGCGAAGGCGATCAGGAACGCGAAGAAGATCCAGGTCTGTTCCTTGCCCGACAGCTGCAGCTGGTACAGCTCGGCCAGCTGGAAGCTGCCGCCCTTCAGGTACAGGTAGATCAGCGCAACCAGCATCAGCACCGAGCCGAGGAAGGTGTACAGGAAGAACTTCAGCGCGGCGTAGATGCGGCGCGGGCCGCCCCAGACACCGATGATCAGGAACATCGGGATCAGCATCGCTTCGAAGAACACGTAGAACAGCATCGCGTCCGTCGCAGAGAAGATACCCACCGTGACACCTTCCAGGATCAGGAAGGCGGCCACGTACTGGTTCACGCGCTTGTCGATCGCGCTCCAGGCACCGATCAGGGCCAGCACCGAGACCAGCGTGGTCAGCAGGATCAGCGCGATCGCGATGCCGTCGACGCCGAGGTTGTAGCCGATGTCGTAGGCGGGAATCCAGGCGCGGGTCTCGACGAACTGCAGCGCGTCGATTCCCGTGTCATAGCCGCTGAGCAGCGACAGGCTGGCCACGAAGGTCAGCACCGCGACGCCCAGGGACGCCCACCGGGCGGTTTGGGCATCACGGATGGCAAGGATCAAGGCACCGCCGATGATCGGCAGCCAGATGAGAACACTAAGTAGGGGCCAGTTCGACACGTCTTCTTATTCCGTACAGGTCATCAACGCAGGTAATGCATCAGGACGCCCAGAAGGGCAATCAGGCCGATGATCATCGCGAAGGCGTAGTGATAGAGGAAACCGGATTGGGTGCGACGCAGCAGGTTGGCCGCCAGATCGATCAGGCGCGCCGAACCGTTGACCACCACACCATCGACCACATTCGTGTCGATCGCGCGCGAAACCTTGCCGAGCTTGATACCGCCGCCGGCGAACCCGCCGATCCAGAGCTTGTCGAAGCCGTACTTGTTCTCCAGCACCGACACGATCGGCGCGAAGGTCTTGCGGGCCTTGCCGGCCAGTTCCGGCTTCCACAGGTAGAACAGCGCCGCCAGCAGGAAACCGACCACCGTCAGGATGAAGGCCGGGGCCATCATGCCGTGAATGGCGAAGGCCACCGGGCCGTGGAACTCTTCGGCCAGCGCACCAATGGTGTTGCGCGCCGGGTCGTAGAAATCAACGATACCGGTGAAGAACGAATGCACCTGGCCCGGGATGGCAGCGTCGGCATGGTGGCCGGCCCAGTCGGTGCCGTACAGCATCGGACCGATGCTGAAGAAACCGATGACCATCGAGGGGATCGCCAGCAGGATCAGCGGCAGCGTCACCACCCACGGGGTCTCGTGCGGCTCATGCGCGCCATGGCCGTGGCCATGATCGTCATGATGCGCGTCGCCATGGTGGGCATCGGCTGCATGCGCGTCAGCGGCGTGGTGACCGTCATGCCCATGGCCGTGATCGTCATGCGCATCGCGGAAGCGTTCCTTGCCATGGAAGGTCAGGAACAGCAGACGGAAGCTGTAGAAGCTGGTCACGACCACGCCACCCAGCACCGCCCAGTACCCGTAGGTTGCCACCCAGCTCGAGGACACATGCGCGTGGTGCTGCGCGGCCTCGATGATGGTGTCCTTGGAGTAGAAGCCGGAGAAGAACGGGGTACCGACCAGGGCCAGCGTACCGATCCACATGGTGACGAAGGTGATCGGCATGTACTTGCGCAGGCCGCCCATCTTGCGCATGTCCTGCTCGTGGTGCATCGCGATGATCACCGAGCCCGCGCCGAGGAAGAGCAGCGCCTTGAAGAAGGCGTGGGTCATCAGGTGGAACACGGCGGCCGAATAGGCCGACACACCAAGCGCCACGGTCATGTAACCCAGCTGGGACAGCGTGGAGTACGCGACGACGCGCTTGATGTCGTTCTGCACGATGCCGATCAGGCCGGTGAAGAACGCGGTGGTGGCGCCGATGAACAGCACGAAGTTCAGCGCGGTCTGCGACAGCTCGAACAGCGGCGACATGCGGGTGACCATGAAGATGCCCGCGGTGACCATGGTCGCGGCGTGGATCAGGGCCGAGATCGGGGTCGGGCCTTCCATCGAGTCCGGCAGCCAGACGTGCAGCGGCACCTGGGCCGACTTGCCCATCGCACCGATGAACAGGCAGATGCAGATCACCGTGGCAACCGACCAGATCACCGGCTCGCTCATCACCGGGATGGAGGTGCCGAACAGGTCGATCGTGCCCGACCAGATCTGGATCAGCGCGTCCGGATGGCCCAGCACCTGGGCATTGGCGAACACGGTGGCGTAATCGAGGGTGCCGAACACCCACAGCACGCCGGCGATGCCGAGGATGAAGCCGAAGTCACCGACACGGTTGACCAGGAAGGCCTTCATGTTGGCGAAGATGGCGGTCGGGCGCTTGAACCAGAAACCGATCAGCAGGTACGAGACGAGGCCCACCGCTTCCCAGCCGAAGAACAGCTGCAGGAAGTTGTTGCTCATCACCAGGGTGAGCATCGAGAAGGTGAACAGCGAGATGTAGCTGAAGAACCGCTGGTAGCCCGGGTCATCCTGCATGTAGCCGATGGTGTACACGTGCACCAGGAACGACACGAAGGTCACCACGACCATCATCATCGCGGTGAGCTTGTCGACCATGAAGCCGACGTGCGCCGAGTACTGGCCCACTTCGAAGAACGTATAGAGGTTCTGGTTGAACGGCTGGGCGCCGCCCCACAGCAGCATGTACAGCACGTAGCTGGACAGCACGCAGCTGACCGCCACGCCGAGGATGGTGACCGCCTGCGCGCCAGCGCGACCGACCTGACGACCGAACAGGCCGGCGATGATGCTGCCGAACAGCGGTGCAAGCACCACTGCGATCAACAGACTCTTGGAGAGAGTGATTTCCATCTACGGATCAGCCCTTCAGCGAATCGACTTCGCCGACATTGATGGTGCGGCGAGTACGGAACAGGGTTACCAGGATCGCGAGGCCGATGGCGGCCTCGGCCGCGGCCACGGTCAGGATGAAGAAGACGAACAGCTGTCCGGCCGTATCACCCATCTCACGCGAGAACCCGACGAAATTGATGTTGACCGACAGCAGCATCAACTCGATGGACATCAACAGCACGATGATGTTCTTGCGGTTGAGGAAGATGCCGGCAAGGCTGATGCAGAACAGCACCGCACCCAGCGCCAGAATATGGCCAAGCGTGATCATGGCTGCGCCTCCTCGTTGCTGGACGGCTTGATGTTGGTGTGCACGACCGGCTTCTCCACATCCATCTTGACGATGCGCAGGCGATCGCTGCCCTTGACCATGGTCTGCTCGGACGGGTTCTGTGTCTTCAGGCCGGTGCGGCGACGCAGGGTCAGCATCACGGCGGCAACCACGGCCACGGTCAGGATGACGGCGGCGAACTCGAACGGCAGCAGGTACTCGGTGAACAGGCTGCGGGCCAGCCAGGTGATGTTGGAGGTGTCGGCGGCCAGCGCGGCAGCGTTGTCGGCCGGGAACGGATTGACCGCCCTGCCCTTCACGCCGATCAGCACCAGCATCTGCACCAGCATCGTCACCGCCACCACCAGGCCGAGCGGCAGGTAACGCACCCAGCCCTCACGCAGGTTGGAGGGATCGATGTCCAGCATCATCACCACGAACAGGAACAGCACCATCACCGCGCCGACGTAGACCAGCACCAGCGCGACACCGAGGAACTCGGCCCCGACCAGGATCCAGATGCAGGCCACGGAGAAGAAGGTCAGGATCAGGCACAACACGGCGTAGACCGGATTGCGCACGCTGATCACCGCCGCAGCGGAAATGCCCGCCACGATGGAGAAGACCCAGAAACTGATATTTACCCAATCCATCATTCGACCTCAGCGGAAAGCGGCATCGGCGGCGCGACGCTCGGCGATCTCGGCTTCAAGCCGATCACCGATGGCCAGCAGCTGCGGCTTGGTAACGATGTTCTCGCCACGGTTCTCGAAGTGGTACTCGAGAATGTGGGTCTCGACGATCGAGTCCACCGGGCAGCTTTCTTCACAGAAGCCGCAGAAGATGCACTTGAACAGATCGATGTCGTAACGGGTGGTACGGCGGGTGCCGTCCTCGCGCTTGGCCGAATCGATGGTGATCGCCAGCGCCGGGCATACCGCTTCGCACAATTTGCATGCGATGCAGCGTTCCTCACCGTTGGGGTAGCGGCGAAGTGCATGCAGACCGCGGAAACGCGGCGACTGCGGGAACTTCTCCATCGGGTACATCATCGTGTACTTCGGCTTGAAGGCGTACTTCAGGGTCAGCCACAGACCACCGAGCAGCTCAAGGAGCAGCAGGCTTTTGAAGTAATGAGTAATTCGGTTCATCGCTTAGACGCCCTTCTGGATCACGCCGTAAAACACCATCAACGCCGTCACTGCAATCCAGAAGATGGTGAGCGGGATGAAGACCTTCCAGCCCAGACGCATGATCTGGTCGTAACGGAAGCGCGGGAAGCTGGCACGGAACCAGATGTAGGAGCTGGCGAAGAAGAAGACCTTCAGCAGCAGCCACGGCCAGCCGCCCTTCCAGATCCAGTCGATCCACGGCGAGATGTCTGCCGTGATCCAACCCTGGAGCGGGCTCAGCCAACCACCGAGGAAGAAGATCGAGATCAGGAAGCTGATCAGGATCATGTTGGCGTATTCGGCCAGGAAGAACAGCGCGAAGGCACCACCGGAGTATTCGACCATGTGGCCGGCCACGATTTCCGATTCACCTTCCACGACGTCGAACGGCGCGCGGTTGGTTTCGGCGACGCCGGACACCCAGTACACGATGAACAACGGGAACAGCGGCAGCAGGAACCAGTCGAACAGACCGGAGTTGCCCGCCTGCGCCATCACGATGTTGCTCAGGTTGAGGCTGCCCGAGGCGATCATCACGCCGACCAGGGCGAAGCCCATCGCGATTTCGTAGCTGATCATCTGCGCCGAGGCGCGCATGGCACCCAGGAACGCATACTTCGAGTTGGAGGCCCAACCGGCCAGGATGATGCCGTACACGCCCAGCGAGGTCATCGCCAGCAGATACAGCAGGCCGGCGTTGGCGTTGGACAGCACGATCTGCGCGTCGAAGGGAATCACCGACCAGGCCGCGAAGGCCGGGCCCAGCGTGATCAGCGGCGCAAGGATGAACATCGCCTTGTGCGAGCTGCTCGGCTGGATGATTTCCTTGAACAGCAGTTTGAAGACGTCGGCGAAGGCCTGGAAGATGCCCATGCCGACATACATCGGGCCATGACGCACGTGCATCCAGCCGATCAGCTTGCGCTCCCAGACCACGTAGAAGGCCACCGAGATGATCACCGGCATGGCGATCACCAGGATCTTCAGGATGATCCAGAGCAGCGCGCCGATGTCGCCCAGTGACAGCAGCCACTGGTGCAGCGGGTCGACCGCGTTCAACAGCAATTCGTTCATGCAGCCACCACCGTTACGCGTGCGGCACCCAGCGGTGCGGTTGCACCGTGGCCCGATTCAATCCAGACCGACCCCGCGGCGACGCGGGCGTCGACCACCACCGGCAGGGTGGCGCGACCGGCATCGGTGCCGACCTTGGCCATCTGCCCTTCGGCCAACTGCAGGCGGGCGGCATCCGCGGTGTTGAGCACGATGCGCGGCGCGGTGTTGAGCGGATGCGACTGCAGTGCCTGGGCGCGACGGACCACCGCATCGGTGCGGTAGATCGCGGCGGTCGAGGTCACTTCCAGGCCCTCACCTGCCACCGGCGTTGCCGCCGAGGACGAGACGGTGACGCTGACCGGTGCCAGGCTGGCGCGCAGGCCGGCCAGATCGGTGAACTCGAAACCGGCCAGCGACAGTTCGCCGCCCAGTGCACGCAGCACACGCCAGCCTTCACGCGCCTCACCCGGCAGCTTGCCGCCGGCACGGGCCGACTGCTCGCGACCATCAAGGTTGGTCAGGGTGGCATCCACTTCCGGCAGCGCGCCGATCGGCAGGATCACGTCGGCGACGTCGCGGGTGGAGGCACAGGCGAACTGGCTGAAAGCCACCACCTGGGCACCGGCCAGTGCCTTGCGGGCAGCGGCGGCGTCGGCGAAGTCCAGGCCCGGCTCGATGCCGTAGATGGCATAGGCCTTGCGCGGCTGGGCCAGCATGGCGTTGACGTCCTTGCCGGCCGGCAGCACGCCGGCGCGGGACAGGCCCACGGCATTGGCACCCTGCGGGATACGGCACAGCTTGGCACCGGTGGCGGCGGCGAAATCACGCGCCGCGACGCGGATCGCAGCAGCCTGCGGGTGGTTTTCGGCGATGCCACCGACGATCAGCACGGCGTTGCCGGCCGAGGCGCTGACGGCATCACGCAGCGCGGCAGAGCCCAGCGCCTCGATGAAGGCCGACGGGGCAACGATCTGCTTGCTGGCCAGCTTGAACGCGAAGTCGAAGTCCACCGGGTTGACGGCGTGGATCTTGGCGTTGCGCGTGGTCTGCGCCTTGCGCAGGCGGGCATGCAGCAGCGGCAGTTCGTGGCGGATGTTGCTGCCCAGAACGACGATGCTGTCAGCGGCTTCGATCTCGGCCAGCGGCAGGCCGAACACTTCGGCGGTGGCGGCGTCGGAGAAGTCGCGGTTGTTGATGCGGTGGTCGATGTTGGTGGTGCCCAGGCCGGCGGCGAGACGGGCCAGCAGTGCGCCCTCCTCGTTCGAGGCCGACGGGTGCACCAGCACGCCAAGGTCATCGCCCTGATGGGCGGCGAAGATTTCCTTGGCAGCGGCCAGGCCTTCGGCCCAGCTCACTTCCTTCCACTCGCCATTGACCTTGCGCAGCGGCTTGACCGCACGGTCTTCGCTGTACAGGCCCTGGTGCGAATAACGGTCGCGATCGGACAGCCAGCATTCGTTGACCGACTCGTTGTCACGCGGCACAGCGCGCAGCACTTCGCCGCGGCGCACGTGCAGGAACAGGTTCGAGCCCATCGCGTCGTGGTAACCCAGCGACTCGCGCGCGGTCAGTTCCCACGGACGGGCGCGGAACTGGAACACCTTGTTGGTCAGCGCGCCGACCGGGCAGACGTCGACGACGTTGCCGGACAGCTCGGTGGTCAACGGCTTGCCGTCGTAGGTGCCGATCTGCAGGTTCTCACCGCGGTACATGCCACCCAGCTCGTAGGTACCGGCAACGTCGGCGGTGAAGCGGACGCAGCGGGTGCACTGGATGCAGCGGGTCATTTCGGTGGCGACCAGCGGACCGATGTCCTCGTCGGGCACCACGCGCTTGCGCTCGTTGAAGCGGCTGACCGAACGGCCATAGCCCAGCGACACGTCCTGCAACTCGCACTCGCCGCCCTGATCGCAGATCGGGCAGTCCAGCGGATGGTTGATCAGCAGGAATTCCATCACCGAGCGCTGGAACTTCAGCGCCTTTTCACTGCGGGTGGCGACCTTCATGCCATCCATGACGGGCGTGGCGCAGGCCGGTGCCGGCTTGGGCGACTTTTCCACGTCGACCAGGCACATGCGGCAGTTGGCGGCGATCGGCAGCTTCTCGTGGTAGCAGAAGCGCGGGATCGGAATGCCCGCCTTGTCGGCGGCCTGGATGATCATCGAGCCCTTGGGCACGACCAAGGACTGGCCGTCGATTTCGACGGTCACATGATCCGGTGGCACGCTCGGGTTTACGGGTTGCGCGCTCATGCGGCGGCTGCCTCCACCTTCTTGCCGTCAACCATCGAATGACCGTTGACGATGTAGTACTCGAATTCGTCCCAGAACTGGCGCAGGAAGCCCTGGATGGGCCATGCCGCCGCTTCACCGAACGCGCAGATGGTGTGGCCTTCAATCTGGCCGGCCACCGTCTTCAACTGATGCAGGTCTTCCATCGTGGCCTTGCCGGCGACGATGCGCTCCAGCACACGGTGCATCCAGCCGGTGCCTTCACGGCACGGGGTGCACTGCCCACAGGATTCCTTGTGGAAGAACTGGCTGATGCGGCAGGCGAACTTGACGCAGCAGACGCTGTCATCCAGCACCACGATGGCGCCCGACCCCAGACCGGTGCCCAGGGCACGCAGGGTGTCGTAGTCCATCTGCAGGCCCCTGAGCTCTTCGGCCTTCAGCACCGGCATCGAGACGCCGCCCGGGACCGCGCCCTTGAGCGTGCGGCCCGGCTTCAGACCACCGGCCATTTCCAGCAGGTCGTCAAAGGTGGTGCCCAGCGGCACTTCGAAGTTGCCGCCCTTCTGCACGCAACCGGAGACCGAGAAGATCTTCGGACCGCCGTTCTTGGTCAGGCTCAGGCCTGCGAACCATTCCGGGCCGTTGCGGATGATCGCCGGCACCGAGGCATACGTCTCGGTGTTGTTGATCGTCGACGGCTTGCCGTACAGGCCGAAGTTGGCCGGGAACGGCGGCTTGTAGCGCGGCTGGCCCTTCTTGCCTTCCAGCGATTCCATCAGCGCGGTTTCTTCGCCGCAGATGTAGGCGCCAGCACCCAGCGCACCGTAGATGTCGATGTCCACGCCGCTGCCGAGGATGTCCTTGCCCAGCCAGCCGTTCGCGTATGCGTCGGCCAGGGCCTGTTCGAAGTTCTCGAACGGCTCGTGGTGGAACTCGCCACGCAGGTAGTTGTAGCCCACGGTCGAGCCGGTGGCGTAGCAGGCGATCGCCATGCCTTCCACGACCGAATGCGGGTTGTAACGCAGGATGTCGCGGTCCTTGCAGGTCCCCGGCTCGGATTCATCCGAGTTGCACAGGATGTACTTCTGCATGGTGCCCTTGGGCATGAAGGACCACTTCAGGCCGGTCGGGAAACCCGCGCCGCCACGGCCGCGCAGGTTGGACTGCTTGACCATCTCGATGACCTGCTCCGGCGAGATCTTCTCTTCGAGGATCTTGCGCAGGGCAGCGTAGCCACCGGTCTTGAGGTAGCTTTCATACGACCACGGAGTGTCGTAATGCAGGGTGGTGTAGACCACCTGGTGCGGCAACGGTGCGGGACCGACCGGACCACTGGGTGCGTGATGATGTGCCATGTCTTACTCCAACCCGTCCAGCAGCTCGTCGACTTTCTCGACGGTCAGGCGCTCGTGGTAATGGCCATTGATGACCATCATCGGCGCACCGGCGCAACCGGCCAGGCATTCTTCTTCGCGCTTGAGGTAGATGCGGCCGTCGGCGGTGGACTGTCCGGTCTTGCAGCCGAGCTTCTTCTCGGCGTGCGCGACCAGGTCTTCGGCACCGTTCAACCAGCAGCTGATGTTCGTACAGAAGGCGACGTTGTGGCGGCCGACCTTCTCCAGTTCGAACATCGAGTAGAAGCTGGCGACCTCGTAGGCCCACACCGGCGGCAGATCCAGGTACTTGGCGACGCCGGCGATCAGCTCGTCGGTCAGCCAGCCTGCATTCTGTTCCTGTGCGGCGTGCAGGCCCTGCAGGACAGCCGAGCGCTTGCGATCCGGCGGGAACTTGGCCAGCCAGTGATCGATGTGCGCACGGGTCTTGTCATTCAAGACCACCATCGGGTCGACGTCACGCGCCGCCTCGAAATTACCTGTCGCCTTCATCGGCCGACCTCAGCGAATACGAAATCGTTAAAAACCAGAACCTGCAGCGCCGGCAGCAGCCGGCGGGTGTCAGGCGTCGTGCAAGCGGATGCGATCACCGGTCCACCTCGCCGAACACCAGATCGTAGGTGCCGATCATGGCCACCACGTCGGCGAGCATGTGCCCGCGCACGATCGAGTCGATCGAGGACAGATGGGCGAAGCCCGGCGCGCGCAGATGCACGCGGAACGGCTTGTTGGCACCATCGGACATCAGGTAGCAGCCGAACTCGCCCTTGGGCGCTTCGACGGCGGCGTAGGTTTCGCCGGCCGGGACGCAGTAGCCTTCACTGAACAGCTTGAAGTGATGGATCAGCGCTTCCATGTCGTCCTTCATGTCTTCGCGGCTGGGCGGCGCGACCTTGAAGTTCTTGACCATGACCGGACCCGGGTTGGCCTTCAGCCAGGTCACGCACTGCTTGATGATGCGGTTGGATTCGCGCATCTCGGCCACGCGGCACAGGTAACGGTCGTAGCAGTCACCTTCCTTGCCGAGCGGGATGTCGAACTCGACCGCGTCGTACTTGGCATACGGCTGCTTCTTGCGCAGATCCCAGGCGATGCCCGAGCCGCGCAGCATCACGCCGGTCATGC
>DMZT01000231.1:0-224 GCA_003484865.1 Stenotrophomonas sp. | reverse complement strand
AGCATCACGCCGGTCATGCCCCAGGCATGCGCCAGTTCCGGGGTGACCACGCCGATGCCGACCGTACGCTGCTTCCAGATCCGGTTGTCGGTCAGCAGGGTTTCGTATTCGTCCACGCGCTTGGGGAACTCGACGGTGAAGTTCTCCAGGAAATCCAGCAGCGAACCTTCGCGCGAGGCGTTGAGGTTCTTCAGGGCCTTGCCCTTGTGCCAGCGCGATTCCTT
>DMZT01000498.1 GCA_003484865.1 Stenotrophomonas sp. | reverse complement strand
GGCCAGCGACATGCCCGCATCGGCCACAACGATCAGGCGGCCGGTCAGCGTGGTCGCCATCAGTTCTCGCATGGCTTCACGCAGGTCGGGCAGCGCTTCGTCCACCTCCAATCGCGGAAGTTTGCTGCGCGGGTCCACCTCGCCAAAGGCACTATTCCACTCGATCAGCTTCAGGCCCAGCGAGCCGGCCAGCTCGGCCAGCAGGACGTCCAAGCGCCCATTTTCACGGGTCGTCACCACCACGCCCGGGTGGCCGCCGCGCAGTGCGCGCTGCATGTCATCCAGAAACCGCTTGCGCGAATCCAGCATCGAGGCGGTCATGCGCCCACCCAGCGGGCTGCGGCACGCACCGAATCGGCTAAGGTATACAGGGCGTCGGATGCCGTATCGCGCACCTTGGCGCCAATGGAGCTAGAGCGGTCAACCAAGTAGTCCACCAGGCGCGGGGTCACCTTGACGATGGCATTGGCAGCGGCCGACGCGAGGGTGCCGCCAAGGAAGCTGCCGATGAAGCCACCGATCGGCGCGCACACACCCCCGAAAACCGTACCGATGGCAAAGCCAAGCGAACCGCCCGCGTAGCTGCCGGCCAACGTGGCAATGGCAATGAAGTTGGTTTCCAGCAGCTCGGCCGCTGCTTCGGCCAGGGTGCATTCCTCCTTGCTGAGCTTGTACAGCACGCGGGCATTCTCAACCGCAACGCAGACCGCCATTGCGATGAGCGTGGCATCGGTCGACTGTAGCACCGTGCCGAACAAACCCTTCCGAGCCGCCGCCACCACGGCTCCGACCAGAGCGACGGTCACACCGGATTGCACGCCACTGCGCAGGGCCGAATCGCAGAACTCATCCCAGTCTTCCTTCAGGCTCGGGTTCTTGTTTCCCTGCCACGCATTCCAGGCACGGCGGCCGCCAATGCGCACGCCCTGCACAGCCACTGCCAACGCGGCGGCCAGCAGCGCCTGCTTGGCCACCTGTTTGCCCATGGTGAACAGGTCCACGTCGTCCCAGTTGTATTCCTTGGAACGGCCGTCTTCCTGTGCATCCTTCTGCCGCTGCTTGGCCTCTTCGTGGCTGAGTGGGTCCGATTCCACGCCATCGTGGCGAACGCGGTTGGCGCCGCCCTCCACCTGACCTTCCTGCCCCGCCGGCACGAGGCGCTCCTGGTTTTCGTAGTCGCCCCTCTTGAAGCCGCGTTCCGAGTGATCGGAGGTTTTACCGTACTTGGACTGATAGTCCACGGTCTCCTTGCCGTCGCTGACACGGATATCCACAGAATTCGGTTCGAGTGACTGCAGGCGCTCGGCGCGGACGCCGGAATCCTGTGTCGCGGCATCGATGTTGAAGGAATCGGTGTGGTGCTGTTCGGCAATGTGCCCGTGCAGGTGCTCGCTCTGGTTGACCGACCCCGTGCTCCTGCAGTTGATGGTGTCGCGGGCATGGGCCGTTGCCTTTTCCAGCTCAGCATCAATGCGGACCGAATACTTGCTCGTGCCGTCGGCGCTGTTGCCTTGGGATGCCCGGCCCAGCGCATCGGCAAACCAGCTGCGGATGCCGCCACCGGTGGCCTGGTAGTCGGCCACCTGCGCCTGGTTCGCGCGGAAACCCACCACCGTGGCCGCGATCGCCACCGCATCGCGGTGGGCCTGCTCGCGGTCGTAACGATCTCCCACCGCACCTTGGGCAACATGCTGCTGGAGCCCCTCAGCCACCCATTGCGGATCCTGGCTGTCAGCGGTGCTCTCGCCCTGGCGCTTGTGGAAGTCCAGCGCTACCTGAGCCAGCTCCAGCTGATGGTCCATCGCGGGCGTATCCATGCCATCGCCGTTGCGCGCGTCCGCATTCTCCTGCGGGTCCTGCCCTTCGCCTTGCTGCTGCGCGTTCTGCGCGGCTTCCTTGTCCATCGTCACGCCCCCTGTAGTTGACACGTTCCATTGCGTCGATGCCAGCTTGGCATCCAACTGCCCTCCCAATTATGGCCGAAGTAGTCTCAAAAACTGAGACCGGAATCGACATCGCGAGTGGTGCGCACGAAGCAGGCCAGCGCTCCTATCCGAAGTGTCAATAGCAAGGTCGGCGTCTTCCTACCTACCCTCGATAAACATCCCTAATCCCAATGCTGGATAGTTTCTCCCCTGCCCTACCCGTTGGGCGAAGCTCCGCTTCCGGCCAGGAGCGAACGTTCCCAGCAGACAGTCAAGCCGAGCCGCGAAGCGGCGTCGGCTTGAATGAATTCTTAGATCCGCTCACAGGTGGACTCGACAGCCGCATCTTTGTACATGGAGTTGACTGGAATGGAGCGCGAGTGCGTGCCATTGAACTCAAGGATGCGAGATTCATAGACGGACTTCTTGGCTAGCTGCTCGTCTTGCGCTCTCTGCCCGGCATCCTTTGTGATTGATGGATCTGATGCCGAGAGAAACTCGACATGGTTGATCCGAGACCTCACGACGTCACCCACAAGCTCCCACGTGCCGCTACTGCGATCGTGGAGTGTGAGAGGAGCCTTACCTGGAGCTGATATCACGCTACGGGAGTGACCAGTGAAGGTGCCGTCCGGAAGCTTGGTGGTTTCATCAGTTACCGTGACAGTGAAGCCTGGTCCCTGCATGACAGTTGGGCCGCACCGCCAAGTGCCAAAGAAATCTGACGGACTGAGGGGCGACGTCGCCGCCGCTGCGGAGCCGGCGGCGACGAGAAGAATGGCAACTGCACATTTTCGATGCATTTTTGCTCCAAGCGCATTCAACTCCGGAATCAAGCCGACTCGCGTAGCGAGTGAAGTCCTTGGGCACGGAAGCTGGATCTTAAGGCGGCTGGGTGCAGCTAACAAGCCAGCGTCTGGCCGGTCCCAGCGATGAGCTCGGCGACCGCAACGATGTCCGATATGGGTCTTGGATTCAACCGACCGACGAAACGGTTCGTCGGTATCGCTCAAAGGGGTGTTTCGTAGGTGAGCGCGGGCGCCGCAGCACCCAGCTTTGCGGGTTGTTGCAGGGTAGCCGCCTGCACACCCTGCCGCCGCTGTTTGCCACGTGTGCAGCCGTACGGGAAGCGCCCCATGACGGCTTCAGCCATCCGAGCAACACCTACCTCGGCGCTGACCACGAACACCGTCGGACCGGCGTGCAGGTGGACCCTGTGTTGTCCGATGGCAAGACACGCAGTTCGCGCTATTTGCTGCGCTTTGCCGATCAGGGCAATCCCTATCGCTTTGAGGCAACGCGCAGCGAATGACCGTCATGCCACTCACCGCATCACTGCGGTGCCGCTGGCGCCGGCGGGCAACCGGATCCCCGGAGAGACCCTGTCGCCGGTGGCATAAGCGCGCGCTTTTACACGGAACCGGGGCATGCATCCGCGTCGGTGGCCGCGGCAGGAGTCCGTTCTTCCCCGATCAGCGCCAGCCGCGGTTGTGGTTACGGCGCTCATGGTCCCAGCGACGCTGGTCGTGACGGCGGTCGTGGCGGCTGGTGCGCTCGTAACGATGGTCGCGGTCATAGCGGCGATCGCGATCATGGCGATAGTCGCGGTTGTCCCGGCGATCCTTGGTGGTCACATTGCCGATCGCGCCGCCGGCCACTGCACCGCCTGCGGTCATCATCGGGTCGCCGTTGGACAGCACGTGCCCCGCGACGCCACCCACCACGGCACCCACCAGTGTGTTCTTGTCCTTGCGCGACAGCGCGGAGGCATCGCCTGCGGCGATGACGCCAGCGGTCAGAGCCAATGCCATGGCCAGGCCACGGAAGCTGAAAGCGGTTGAGGTGAGCATCGTTGGATCCTCCAAACGTATCGGTGTGGAATCGAATCTGGTGGCCGAAGATTGCCGGAACATTGCGCACCCGCGGATGAACCGACCCCTGTTCAGTTTGGCGAAAGTACAGCTTGGTGGGGCCATGCCCTCGCACCCAGCCGACGCCAGCGCCCCTACAGTGGCACGCGTGTCCCTCGCAACGGACGCACTCAACGACCGCTTCGGAGCCCGAGCCGCATGCACTCAACGATCCCCTCCCTCGCCCTCGCCCTCGCCGCTTCCCTGTTCGGCGTCTCCGTCACGGCGTGCGCTGCCCCGTCGCAACCGTCGCGCACCATTTTTACCGACGTCACCGCCACTCACGTTCCCACCGACGCGGAGCTCCATGCACTGGATGCGGCGTTGCTGGATGCCGATGGCGATGGCGATCTGGATGTCGCGGTGGCGGTGGAGAATGGTGCCAACCGGCTCTACCTCAACGATGGCACCGGCAAGCTCACACAGGCGCCCGATGCGTTCGGCACGATCACCGGCGACAACGAGCATGTACGCGTGGCCGATGTTGATGGTGACGGCCATATCGATGCGCTGTTCATCGCTGAAGACACCGAGCAGCACAACCTGTTCCTGGGTGACGGCCAGGGTGGATTCGTACGGGTCAGCGAGCGCCTTCCTGCGATGAGCCAGGCCAACGGCGTCGCCATCGGTGATGTCAACGGCGATGGCCTGCCCGACATCGTGGTGGGCAACACGACGGAGGGCAAAGCCGGTGTGGCGCAACCGTTCCTCTGGCTCAATGACCGCGTACGCCCGGGCTACTTCGTCGATGCCACCTCCACCCACCTGCCCTCGATCAACGTGCAGGCACAGGGCATTACCCTGGCCGATCTGGATGGCGATGGCGATCTGGACATGGCCATCGCCAGCCAGGATCCCATCAACCGCCTGCTGATCAACGATGGCCGCGGCCGCTTCACCGATGCCACCGACCGCCTGGGAGCGCAGATTCCCACCGAGACGCGGGAAGTCCATGCGTTCGATGCGAACGGTGATGGGCGTCTGGACCTGGTCTTCTTCAACCTCACCAGCAACAACCAGGCCTGGGACAAGAATCCGCAGACGCGCCTGCTGATCAATCAAGGCGAGGCCCGTTTCAAGGATGACACCGCCGCACGTCTGCCCGCGCATCGTTTCTCCAGCTGGGGCGGGACGGTGGTGGATGTCAACGAGGATGGCCATCCGGACCTGGTGGTCAGCGCCATCGACGTGCCCGGCTTCGTGCCGCTGCAGGTTCGCGCCTGGCAGAACGATGGCAAGGGCAACTTCACCGACGTCACTGCCTCGGTGATTCCCGGCACCGCGGTCGGACGCAGCTGGAGCATGGCGCGCGGTGATCTGGATGGGGATGGCAAGCCCGATCTGTTCATTGGCGGGTGGCAGTCGCAGGCCCGCCTGCTGCTGACCGGCAACACGATCGACGAGTAGGCCTGCGCAAACCGATGGCTTCACGCTGGCATTTGCTATCGTGCCCTCCGTCCGTCCCTCCTTCTCAGGAATCCCATGCCCCGTAAGCCCTCCGCCGCCCCCTCCGCATCATCGATGAAGGCCAGCCTGGCAGCTGCGGTCGCGCGATCGGGAATGGATGAAAGCGCGCTGCTGCGGGCCGCCACGAAGGAGGCGTTCGAGCGCGCACTCGTGCTGCTCACCACCTCCTACGCCGATTTCAGCCCGGAACAGCAGCGCAGGATCCGGGCAGTCGTGGACAGCGCGGGGTCGGCCAGCCCCGCCCCGCGCGCCAGGCCGGCCAAGATTCCCCGCGAAGCAATGCCGCCGCGCTTCTGGCTGCCGCACAGCGGTGCAACCTGGTCCGGTCGCGGGCGCATCCCCGCTGCGTTCCATGCGTGGGAGGGCACCGTGGCCCACACCGAATGGAAGAAGACGCACCCGGATCAGCGCTTCCCGTCCTACCCGGGCTGAGCAGGCGCTGCGGTTCGCGACGCAGGGCGATGGATCGAAACGACTATGATGGTCGCCATTGAATGAAGCAGTGGTTGCAGATGAGTCGCGGAATCAAGATGCGCAAGGCCGTGGGAACGCACGGCACCCTGCACCGGTTGGCCGACCTGCAGAAACGTCATGACGCGCAGCAGACCCTGCCCACGTTGCTCTGCGATGGCTGCAGCGTGCCGGTCCGATTCGTCCCGGCGCACGACAGAAGCGGTGCCGACGGTGCTCTTCCCGCCGCGGTTCCTGCGTACATCGCGTTGAACAAGGGCGCTGAGCATCTGCCAGGGTGCCGTTACAACGCTCCCTCACATCTGCAGACCCTGCTCGCCAGCGGAACCAATCCCGAGTTCCTGCCTGCGCTGGGCGATGGCCGGCATGAGCTGCGTTTGTTGGTCCTCCAGCAGGCCCTGAAGCGGGGCAGCGCCGGGCCGACCCTTCTCCCGGCAGACGCGCCACTCGACGGTTACCTGCGCACCCTCACCGACCTGCTGATCCTGCAGGCGATGTGCGAGGACGACACGCTGCTGACCGCGCACCTGACCCTGCGCCTGGGCAAGAAGCGGGTCGACTGGGCGAATTTCCTTTACGGCCAGGACCGCTATGACGAAGCATGGGAACGGCTTGGCTCGGCATCCAGCGAGCTGCCGCTGGCCCTGCTCGGGACGGTGCGCTCACATCGCATGCCGCAGCCCGGTGACCCCCATGGCGTTACCTTCCTCAACTGTGCCCCGAAGTATCAGCAGACCGGCGTGACCGACCGCCGGGATTTCTACGAAGTCAGCGTCGGGCACACCGATGCGGCGTGGCTGAAGGCCTACCCGGTGGGCGCGGAGATCGTGATGTTCGGGCTGTGGCGCCAGGGAAGAAGCAGCACCACCTCCCGGCCGCACCCGACCGACCCGCGCCGGACCATCACCAGCATCACCCACAAGCTGGCATTGCGGCCCAGCCTTACCCGGCAGTTGAGTGTTGTGGAGTGAGCCGCGCGGCTGTGAAGGGTTTCTCGTGATCGACCCCGCACAGCGATAACGGCAGCCGTCGATATCGCTGTGTATCGCTACATTTCAAATGCGAATGGTTCGTGATACGATTGTTAAGATTACTTGAAACCCCCACACGGACGTCCCCAGCCATCGCCAGCGGGCTCCCATAGCCACGGAGTACTTTCGCGATGTCGCACCCCTCCCCTTCTTCCCGTCGTTCCGGCGCCACCCTCGCCGTCGCCATTGGTCTGGTACTGACCGCCCAGGCGCATGCCGACGCCGCTGCGGATGCCGCCGCCTCACCCCGCCAGATGGATACCGTGGTGGTCACTGCCACCGGCGCCCAGCAGTGGATCAAGGACGCCCCGGCCAGCATCAGCGTGATCACCCGCGAGGAGATCGAACGCAAGCCGGTCAGCAGCATCGGCCAGCTGCTGAGCACCGTGCCCGGCGTGACCGGTGGCTATGCGCTGTCCGGCGCGCAGTCCAAGATCCGCCTGCGCGGCCTGCCCGAGCAGTACACCCTGATCCTCATCGACGGCCGCCGCCAGGGCAATTCCTCCGGCGTGAACTACCGCGATGACCTGGGCCCGCAGGATCTGAACTGGCTCTCGCCGGACATGATCGAGCGCATCGAGGTGGTCCGCGGGCCGATGTCCTCGTTGTACGGCTCGGATGCGATGGGCGGGGTGATCAACATCATCACCCGCAAGATCGCCAGCGAATGGGGCGGCTCGGTCACGTTCAACTACAGCAAGCCCGATTCCCCGACCCGCGGCGATACCACCCAGATGGGCGCGCTGTTCAGTGGTCCGCTGACCGAGAACCTGGGCCTGCGCGTCGGTGCCAATGTCACCAACCGCGAATCGGATACCGGCCGCCGGGAGACGCCCGGCAACAAGGCCGAGAACGCCAACGCCCTGCTCAACTGGCGCGTCAACGATGACCACACCGTGGGCGTTGAAGCCTCGCGTGGCGAGCAGCGCAACAGCGGTGCGGGCGCCGTCGGTGCGTGGGGTCTGTCCAAGCTGGTGCAGACCGGCTACGTGGTCATGCACGATGGTCGCTACGGCGACGCCGCCACGTCCAAGACGACGCTGGTACAGAACGATTACGAAAACAAGGGCAGCGCCGTCGGCAACCATTCCAAGGAGACGGTGTTCGATACCGCGTTCACCCGCAGCTTCCATTGGGGCGTCGAGCAGAGCTTGAATGTGGGTGGCCAGTGGAAGCGCGAAGAGCTGAAAAACGGCGACACCATCGGCACCGTGCCGGTCACCTGGACCGGTACCGGGCGGATCAGCCCGGTCAGTGAGGCCGACTCCTGGGCGCTGTTCGCCGAAGACCACATCACGCTGCACGAGCGCTTCATCCTCACCGTGGGCCTGCGCTGGGACAACACCGACAATTACGACGACAACCTGAGCCCGCGCGTCTACGGCGTCTGGCACCCGTCCGATGACTGGACCGTGCGCGGCGGTGTCTCGCAGGGCTTCCGCGCGCCCACCCTGAAGCAGGGCACCGCCGGCGCGGCGACCCAGTCCGGTGGCAACGGCTGCACCGCGTTGACCGTGGAAGGCTGGACCAACCGCTCGATCAGCGCCGACGGGACCACCGGCTGCTACATGGCCGGCAATCCGAACCTGGAACCGGAAACCAGCACCAACTACGAGCTGGGCGTCGGCTACGACAAGAACGGCTGGTCGGCCTCGGCCACGTACTTCCTGACCGACTTCGATGACAAGATCCAGCAGGTCCCGCTGCGTGACATCCCCGGCCAGACGACCAGCTTCGTCAACGGTTTCTGGTGGACGGTCGCGCAGAACATCCAGAAGGCCCGTACCCGCGGCGTCGAAGCCAGCGTCACCGTGCCCCTGCATGAGCGACTGAACTGGATCACCAACGCCACGCGCATGCTGGAATCGAAGAACCGCACCACCGGCGCCAGCCTGCTGGTGGTGCCCAAGCTGACCGCCAATACCTCGCTGGACTGGCAGGTCACCGATGACTGGTCGCTCAACCTGAGCGCGCAGCACATCGGCGAACAGCTGGTGTCCTCCACCAGCGCCACGTTCGCCAAGGCGTATACCACCTGGGACCTGGTCACCGGCTACGACGTCAACGAGCACCTGACGGTGCGCGCGGGCGTGCTCAACCTCGGCGATGTCTCCACCATCGAGGAAGGCAACAACTACGACGGCGGTGCACGCACCTTCTTCGTGGGTGCCACGGCGCGGTTCTGACCGCGCCGGGTCGAGTGCAGACCTGACGTAACGACGGGCGGCGCGGACTTAACCGCGCCGCCCTTCTACGTTGTGAAGCAGCGCGTCGTTGCGCGCCACCGTCCATGCCCGCAACCCCATCACGGCCAGGCCGACGAACACCAGATACAGCACCGCGGTCACGTGCAGTGACTTGACCATGTACATGCCGACGTAGACCACGTCGACCAGGATCCACAGCCACCATGCGGCCGTGTGACGTCGCGCCTGCCACCACTGGGCGACCAGACTCAGCGCAGCCAGCATTGCATCCAGCCACGGCAACGCTGCATTGGTGAGGAAGTGCATCGCCGCGCCGAGCGCAATCCCGAAGGCGACGCCGATGCCGAGGTCACGCCACATGGCCACCCGCGCCAGCGGCACGATCGCGACCCGCCCATCGTCCTCGACCTGGCCACGCCAGCGCACCCAGCCGTAGACCAGGAAGCCGCCGAACACGATCTGCAGCAGCGTGTCCGAGTAGAGCCGGGCCTCGGCGAACACCAGCGCGTACAGGGCCACCGAGATCAGACCGACCGGCCAGGCAAGGGGCACCCGGCGCGTCATCAGCCACACGCCGAGCATGCTGACGCCGGCCGCCGACCATTCCAGGATCGCCGGGTTCATAGCGCGAACGTCACCGACAAACGGGCCTGACGCGGCGCGCCCGAGAACAGGTAGTAGTCACCCGAGCTGCTGCCGGTATCGCGCCAGTAGAAGCGGTTGAACAGGTTGTCCACCGAGAGGTTCCAGGTCACCGGATGCTCGCCCAGCTGATGTTTGAAGCGCAGGCCCGCGTCGAACACGCTGTAGGCCGGTGCGCTCACGCGACCATCGGCAGTGGCCACGTTGGAGGCCGCGTAACGCCAACCACCGGTCAGCCCCAGGCCGGTCACGAACGGCAGCTGGTATTCCGCATGCACGGTCGCGCGCGTCTTGGGCACGTTGATCAGCTGGTGGCCTTCGTAATCCGGCGTGCCGGCATCGCGTGCACGGGCACGCAGGACGCTCGCACTGGCGGTCAGCGACAGGCGCTCGGTGAGCTGGCCCTGTGCGGTGAGCTCCAGCCCGGTATGGGTCTGCTGCCCTTCCTCGACGAAGGTGTAGCCGGCATCGCTGCCGTCCGGCTTGGCGTACTGGAACGGCTGCGAAGTGCGGAACAGAGCGGCACCCAACGTCAGCGCATCGCTGGTCACATACTTGACGCCCACTTCGGTCTGGCGCGACAGCACCGCAGGCAGGAACGTGCCTTCGTTGGAGGTCCAGAACGGCGCTTCCTGGCCGAGCGAAATGCCCCGCACGTAGCTGACATAGGCGTTGACCTCGTCGGTCGCCTTCCAGACCAGCGCGGTCTGCGGCAGGAAGCGCGACAGGCGGCTGTGCCGCTCCGGGTTGCCACGCTTGTCGTAGGCACGCTCGTCCAGGCGCACGAAACGCCCACCGGCCAGCCACTGCCAATCGCCGAAGCTCATCCGGTCCAGTGCGAAGACCGCCGTCTGCGCGCTGTCCAGACGCCGCGCGGACGGGCCCGGCATCAGCGGCGACGGGTCGAACTGCGGCACCTGTGCATCGTGGATGTTGGCAGTGCCCACGTATTCGTTGACGTTGCGGCGCTTGTCCACGGTGCGCTCGAAACGGTCCGCACCCACGCTCAACTCGTGCCGGATATCGCCGGTGGCGAAACTGCCGCGCAGCTCGCCACGGAATTCCAGGTTGCGGCGGGTATCGTCCGGGCTGCGGTAATCGTAGATGTCGTAATCGCCGTTGGGCGCGAAGTAGTTGCCCGGCACGCTGCCATCGGCGCATCCGGCGGCGTAGTAGCAGCCGTAGGCGAAGGCGACGTTGTCGTCGATCACCGAGCGGCTGTAGCTGGCCGACACCCGCGACTGCCAGCTCGGGCTGAAATCGTAGGTATGCAGCGCGGTCAGGTTGGTGCTGTCGATGCCGACCGGCCGCTGCCAGGCCTGGTACCCCAGCAGGTGCTTGCGGTCCACGCCGCGCGGCAGCCCGGTGGCGCCCAGCAGCTGATAGCCCGAGGCCGAGCGCTGCGCGCTGGTCTGGTAGTTGGCATCCACTTCCAGCTTGCCGCGTTCGCCGATCAGCCAGTCGGTGGCCAGCGAGTAGAAGTTGCGGCGGCCGTCGGCATGGTCGATATAGGAATCGCTGTCTTCCCAGGCCGCATTGAAGCGCACGCCGAAGCGCGGCGACAGCCAATGGCCGAGATCCACCGCGGTATAGCGCGAGCCTTCCGAATCGGTGCCGAGGGTGACGTTGCGGACCTCGGCCGGGCGCTTGCCCACGTAATTGATGATCCCACCCGGCGCCATGACGCCCGCGGCGAGGCCGGCCTCGCCCTTGAGGATCTCCACCGACTGGATGTTCTCC
>DMZT01000499.1 GCA_003484865.1 Stenotrophomonas sp. | reverse complement strand
TGGGTTGGCGGGACCGTTGTGCCGCAGGGATGCGGCTCACGAGCCCCCATGGATGGGTTTACGGCGCGTCCCGCGAACCCACACACCGCCGACCAGGCCAATGACAGCCGGCGCTGACGCTCTTCTGGGGCAGAGAAAAGCCAACAAAAAAACCCGCTGCACAAGCAGCGGGTTCTTCGATGTTGCCATTACGTCGCTGAAGCAAGCTCAATCAGAACTTGTAGTTCACACCCAGCATGTACGTGCGGCCCCACTCCACGTACTCCAGCGGTCGATCCTTCGTGCCAGCGTAGGTGCGATACGGCTCGTTGGTCAGATTGCTTCCCTGCAGCAACAGCGTCAGCCCATGCAGACTGCTGCTGTCCGCGAAGGTGTAGCTGACCTGCGCATCCGTCACGTTCTCACCGACCACATACCGCAGCGTCCGGTTGCCGTTGAAGTTGCCGATCTCACCGATGAAATCCGAACGGCGGCGTTGGCTCACGCGGGCCTCGAACCCACTGCGCTCGTAGTACGCCGTGAAGTTGTACACGCGCTCGGACAGGCCGGGCAGGCTGATCGGATCGCTGCCCACGCTGGACGCGCTTTCCGGATCCAGGATCTTGATGTCGCTGTCGTTGAACGTCGCACTGGCCTGCACGCCGAAGCCGCGCAAGGTCTCGGTCAGCATCTCCAGCGGGAACGAGGCGGTCAGCTCCAGGCCCTTGAGCTTGCCACCCTGGCCGTTCTGCGGGGCCGAGAAGGTGCCGGTCGGCAGCACCGGCACGATCATGCCCGGCGGTGGTACGTAGCTGGCCAGCAGATCGCTGAAGTCGTAGTCATCGCGCGACTGCGTGTAGACGTAGGACTTGAGATCCTTGAAGAACACCGCAGCCGCCACATACGCCTTTTCACCGAAGTACTTTTCGTAGGACAGATCGATCGCATTGGCGCGCCACGGATCCAGCAGCGGGTTGCCGCCGCTGCCGCCGGGCTTGCCGGTGGCGGTGTCCACGCCGAACTCCAGGCCGGCGCGCATCTGGTCCACGCGCGGGCGTGCCACCTGCTTGGCCACGGCGAAACGCAGCGTCTGCTGGTGCGGGAACATGAAGGCCAGGTTCAAGCTCGGCAGCCAATCGGTGTAGGTCTTGCCGTCATCGATCGGCAGGATGTTCTGGCCGTCCGGACGCGAGCGGTCGAAGTAGTTGGACTGCGAGCTCTGGTCGGTGCGCACCATCTGCACGCCGATGTTGCCGCGCAGGCCCACCTCGCCCAGGTCGGTGTTGATGTTGGCGCGGATCCAGGCGGTGCTGGTCTTTTCCTGCACCGTCCAGGCCTTGGGAATCAGGTAGTCCAGGTTGGTGACCGGGTTGAAGACCATGTAGCGGTCCACCGCGGCCGGGACGTTCCAGGCGGGGATGTAGCCGATGCCGGCGAAGCCCAGGTTGACCGGTGCGTACTGCAGGTCACCGGCGATGTTGGCATCGCCCTGGTCGCCGAGCAGGATGTTGCCCTCGGCCTGGGTCTTGTCCTTGCGGCGGTCGGCGTAGTTCACGCCCACGTCCACATCGGAGAACCACGGCAGCGAATCGGGCATCGCAAAGGTGGCCTGCAGGCGGGCGCCCTTCAGGCGGTCTTCGACCATCGGCACCTTGCCGTAGCCGGAGCCGTAGATGGTGTTGGTCAGGAACAGCGCGTCCGGGTTGGAATAGTCCAGCCCCGGGCTGATCTGCGAGAACCCGTCCGGCTTGACCACCACCCCGACCGAATCCAGCTGCGGCATCGGCGTGAGCTGCAGGTTGTTCTCCAGGTTCAGTTCGTTGCGCGTGGCCTTGGAGTAGTTCACATCGGCGACAACCTTGACCCGCTCGAAGTTGAACTCGTTGTTCCAGCCGAACGCGTCGATCTTGTCCTTGCGCTTGTTGTACATGCCGCGCACCAGCGGATACACGCCGGTCGCCACGCCGCCGGCGAAGGTGCCATCGGCGTTGATCTGCGGGTTGGTGATCAGCAGGCCCGGGGTATAGCCGCCGTTGTAGTTGCTGAGGTTGACCTCGAACTGGTTGGCGGTATCGATCTGCTCGGCTTCGGTGTGGAACGCATCCAGGGTGCTGGTCCACACGTTCGACGGGCGGAACTGGACGGTGGCCATCACGCCGTCGCGCTCGTTGTTACCGGTGCGGCGCAGCGCCTTGATGCCGTCGGAGAACACCGTGCCCGGGGCCAGGCCGGGGCGGTTGCCCTGGTCGGTCTGCTCGGTGGTCCACGGTTCGTACAGCCCGACCTGGTTCTCCTGGATGGGCATGTCGCTGTGCGCGTAGCCGATCGAGATGCCCAAGGTGTTGTCGAGGAACTGGTCGATGTAGCTGGCGCTGAAGCGGTTGCCGTACGGATCGACATTGGCGGCCTTGCCCAGCGAGCTCTTCTGGTAGCGGCCGCTGATCGCGATCACGCGCTCGGCGAAGCTCAGCGGGCGCACGGTCTGCATGTCGATGGTGCCCGACAGGCCCTGGCCGACCAGGGCGGCGTCCGGGGTCTTGTACACGGTCACGCCGTTGACCAGCTCCGAGGGGTACTGATCGAACTCGACGCTGCGGTTGTCACCGGTGCTGACCACTTCGCGTCCATTGAGCAGCGTGGTGGCAAAGTCGGGCGACAGGCCGCGCACGCTGATCACCTGGGCACGCCCGGCCACCCGCTGGGCGGCCAGACCGGGCAGGCGGCCCAGCGATTCGGCGATGCTCACGTCGGGCAGCTTGCCGATGTCCTCGGCCGAAATCGCTTCGACCACCGAGGTCGCGTCCTGCTTGATCGCGATCGCGTTCTCGATGCCGCGGCGGATGCCGGTGACCTGGACGGTGTCCAGATTGGTCGCCGCGGTGCCGGTCCGTGCAGTGGTGGTACTGGGTTCGGCGGTCTGCGCCGACGCCATCAACGGCGTCAGGGCGACGGCCAGCGCGAGACTCAGCGCGCTGCGCTTGCGGTTCAACATTTTCCCCTCCCAGGCAATGTTGCCAATCGATTTTTTGGTTGCCCGGAGGACCCGGGAGCGTCATGGCGCGGTGGCCGTTGACTGCGTGGCTATGGTAGGCAGCGCATCGGCTGTGGGAATCACCCTGCATACGTATTCAATGACGTTTGCAGCGTTGGAAGCGATTACAGGTGCGTTATTGCAGCCGCACCGGCGTACACGCGCCAGGTAGGTGCCGACCGTTGGTCGGCACGCCGCATCCACGCACGCGGCGCTGGCTGAGCGACTTACAACGGGGTAAAGCGGATCGCCTGGCCGCCGCCCGGTGCAAGCACCAGCATCAGCGCATCGGCGCTGGTGACCTCGCGCGTTTCGCGCACGAAGGCGAAGGGATTGCGGCGGAAATCCGCGCCGTCGCCATCGCGGTAGATCTCCGCGCGGTAGCGCACACCCGGCGCCAGGAAGCCCAGCGAGACCGGGAGCACGCGGCCGTGTTCATCGGTGATGCTGCCCAGGAACCAGTCGCGGCTGTGGCGGTCCTTGCGCACGATGGTGACGTAGTCGCCCACCTCGCCGTTGAGCACGCGGCTGTCGTCCCAGTCCACCGCGACGTCCTCGATGAAGCGGAAGGCTTCGCGGTGCTGCTCGTAGTGCTCGGGCAGGTCGGCCGCCATCTGGATTGGGCTGTAGATCGTCACGTACAGCGCGAGCTGCCGGGCCAGCGTGCTGGGGATCGCCTGACCGCCGCGGCCCTTCAGACTCAGGATGCCGGGGGTGTAATCCATTGGCCCGGACAGCATCCGGGTGAACACCAGGTTGACCTCGTGCTCGGGCGGGTTCGGCGGTTGGCCCCAGGCGTTGTACTCCATGCCACGCGCGCCTTCGCGGGTGATCCAGTTCGGGTAGGTGCGGCGCAGGCCGGTGTCCTTGATCGGCTCGTGCGGATTCACCGCGATATGCCGCTTGGCTGCTTCCTGCACCACCTTGAGGTGATGGCGGGCCATGAACTGGCCGTCGTGCCACTCGCGCCACAGCGGCCCACCGGCCGGGTTGCGACGGTCGACCTGGCCGTCATCGCAGACATAGCCGCTCTTGAATGCATCCACGCCCAGCCGCGCATACAGATCCAACGCCGCGCCCAGCTGATCTTCGTAGTGTTCGATCGCGCAGCCGGTTTCATGGTGGCCGATCAGGTGTACGCCCTTCTTCGCGCCGTAAGCCGACAGTGCCTCGATATCGAAGTCCGCGGTGGGCCGGGTGAAATCGAAGGCATAACCATTGCCGACCCAGTCACCGTTCCAGCCGGGATTCCAGCCTTCCACCAGTACGCCACGGAAGCCATGCCGGGCGGCGAAGTCGATCACGCGTCGGGTCTTGGCGGTGGTCGCGGCGTGCCGCGGGCCGGTGGCCCAGCTCTCTTCATCCAGATGCATCGACCACCACACGCCCAGGTACTTGGAAGGCTTTACCCAGCTGACGTCGCCCAGCACATTGGGTTCGTTGAGGTTGAGGATCAGGCTGGATTCGACCAGCCCGCCGGCGGTGTCGCTGATCTGCAGCGTGCGCCAGGGGGTGTCGAAGGGCAGGTTCCGCCGCACTTTCCAGCCCTCGGCCGAGGGCGACAGCTGCGCGCGCAGGCGTTGGCCGTCGGTGCGGCGCAGCCACATGCCGGCGTAGTCCACCAGCGCGGCTTCGTGGATGGCGACATGCAGGCCATCGCGGCTGCGCAGCGTCATCGGCGTATGTGCCAGTGGCACCTGATCCAGCGGCGTGCGCTGGTAGAGATATTCGTAGTGAATCGGCTCACCGGCCGGAATCCACCAGGCGGTGGAGGTCGGCGCGATCGCGAACTCGGTCAGCTCATCGTCGATGATCGCCTCGCGCATGCCCGGCTGCTCGGGGAAGTGGTAGCGAAAGCCGAGGCCGTCGTCATAGACCCGGAACACCACATCGATGCGGCGCTTGGCGCCGCTGCGTTCGGCCAGCTGCACGACGACTTCGTTGAAGTGATTGCGGGTCAGCCGGCGCTCGCCCCAGGGCTGTTCCCAGGTTTCATCGACGCTGCGCGACTGCTGGCCCACCACGGCGAGATCCCGGTCCAGGCGGCCATCGCGCAGCTGGAAGCCGAGCTTGGAGCTGTCCACCACGGCCTCGCCGAAACGTTCAACCCGATAGCTGGGGTTGCCGCCGTCCAGTTGCAGCGACACGCGCAGTACCTTGCCGGGCGACTCGACGTTGGCGACAGTGACCGGTTCCGCCGAGACGGTGGCGCTGAATGCGCAGAGGATCCAGCCGAGCAGGGGCAGGCGACAACGTGCGAAAGGCCCGTTTGTTGGATGCGACAGTGACGGCATTTCCCCTCCCAAGGCGGCCGAAAACACCCCCGGACTATAGCGATGCGGTCACGATTGCCGACCGCCCTGGCCATGAATACGTATGCAGCTCGATGCAGGCTGCGGCGTGCCGTCTACCATGGGCCCAAGGCACCCTGGGAGGGGGCCGCGAGCGCATTGCCGCGAGGCGGTGCGGACCTACAACGCGAGCAAAGGGGAGGGAGGCAACAGGCGCGAGCCGGTTCGCCACTTCGATGCTGAAGATGATCTGCCTGACCGTTGCCCTCGGGGCAGCGATGGGGTCCACCGCACGTGCGGCCGACCTGGACTTCGATGGCCGCCATGCGCGTGCCGAGACCGCCGCTGAAGGTGGCTACCGTCTGCACGCACCGCAGGGCGAGGTGCGCGTCAACGCGCAGCCGATGCGCAGCGAGACCGGCAGTGTGCTGTTCGATGCGCTGTTCGGGCTGGCCCAGCAGGAGATGGATGCCGACCGCGTGGATGCGATCCGCGACCCGGCCTTCAATCACGGTAAGCCCGTGGACTGCGAGTGCTTCCAGACCGGCGAGCGCTGGCCCTATGTGTGGACCCGCGATGTGAGCTTCGCCGCCGATCTGGCGCTGTCGCGTCTGGATCCCGTACGCACGCGCCAGTCGCTGCGGTTCAAGCTGTCCACCGCACGCGATGGGCATACGCCCGGTCTGTTCGTGGCGCAGGACACCGGCTCCGGTGGCAGCTGGCCGATCAGCAGCGACCGCGTGGTGTGGTTCCTGGCCGCACGTGGGCTGCTGGATGACGCGGCCTTTGCCGAGCAGGTCTGGCAGGCACTGCAGGCCACCCTGGCACAGGATCGCGAGGCGGTGTTCGAGGCGCGGATCGGCCTGTATCGCGGCGAGACTTCGTTCCTGGATTGGCGCGAGCAGACCTATCCGGACTGGACCCGCGAGGATGTGCGCTTCATCGGCGAGTCCTTCGCGCTCTCCACCAACGTGCTGCATTACCAGGCGCTGCGACTGGCCGAGCAGCTGGCACGCCAGCGCGGCGACGCGCGCGCCACCACGTATGGCGAATGGGCCGATGCGCTGGCCCGCCAGATCGACGCACGCTTCTGGCGCGAGGAGGCTGGCCAGTACATGAGCTACATCGGCGAGGCGGCCCACCCGGTGCCGTACGCCAAGTACGACCTGCTCGCGCTCTCGCTGGGCGTGCTGGCCGATGTGTTTCCGGCCGATCGCGCACGCCGCGCGCTGGCGAACTACCCGGCCGTGGCCGGTGGCAGCCCGGTGGTCTGGCCGCAGGAAGCGCAGCAGCCGATCTACCACAACCGCGGCATCTGGCCCTTCGTCAGCGCGTACTCGCTGCGGGCAGCGCGCCGGTTGGACGATGCCCCGCGCATTGCCATGGAGATCGAATCGCTGATGCGCGGCACCGCGCTGGCCGGTTCCAACATGGAGAACTACGAGATGCGCACGCTGGCCGTGCATGTCGATGAAGGCGCCCTCAGCGGCCCGGTAGTCAATTCGCCGCGGCAGCTGTGGTCGGTGGCTGGGTACCTCTCGATGGTGCTGGAAGGGGTGTTCGGCGTGGAAGACGATGGCCGCATCGCGCCGAAGCTGCCGGTGTCGCTGGTGCCGACGCTGTTCGGTGCGCATGACCGCATCCGCCTGGACGATGGCAAACAGCGGTATGTACTGGTGCGACCGAAGCAGCTTGCCGGCGAGCTGCTGGTGGCGGGTGATATCCAGCGCGACGGCAGCACCACCACAGTGCAGCTGGTGCCGTTGCATGCGACGGGCGCGACGCCATCACCGGCCATCCTGCGTCCCTCGGCGGTGTTCGCCCCGGCCACCCCGGCCGCCCCGGTGCCGCGTGAAACGACGGCAGGCTGGCAGATCACGGTGCCTGCCGGGCACGTGCTGTGGCGCGACGGCCAGACGCTGGCGCCCACACGGGGTGTCGCCACGATTGCCAGGGACGGTGCCAGTCACTGCCTGAGCCTGACCCGCCGGGAGGGCGCGCTGGAATCGCTGCACAGCCCGATGACCTGCATCGGCCCGCAGCAGGTGCTGGCCGGCGACACGCACTGGCAGTGGACCGCACCGACCGCCGGCCGCTGGCGTGCACGCCTGCGCTACGACAATCCCAACGGCCCGATCAACACCGGCGTGACCGCGGCGGTGAAGACGCTGGTGCTGCAATGCGAGGGTCAACCGGAGCAGCGCCGCCCCATCGTGATGCCGCACAGCGTGGGCGAACAGGACTCCACGGCGGTTGAATTCGAGCTGCCGGCACGCGCCTGCCGCGTCACGTTGGACGAGGGCTTCAACATGAGTGCGTTGACCCACTTCGCGCAGTACAACGGCGGCAAGGGCGGCAGTGAGGGCGTGCTCAATCAGGCCCGCGTGTCCGCGCTGACCCTGATGCCGGTCGCAGCCTCGCCGGAGCCGCGCCCATGAGCCGTTCGCCCAAACCGACGCTGTCGTTCTGGCAGATCTGGAACATGTGTTTCGGCTTCCTCGGCATCCAGTTCGGCTTTGCCCTGCAGAACGCCAATGCCAGCCGCATCTTCGAGACCCTTGGCGCCCCGATGGATGCGGTGCCTGGGCTGTGGATCGCCGCGCCGCTGACCGGCCTGCTGGTGCAGCCGGTGATCGGCTACCTGTCCGACCGCACCTGGACGCGCTGGGGCCGCCGCCGCCCGTTCTTCATGATAGGTGCGGTACTGACCACGCTGGCTCTGCTGGTGATGCCGAATTCGCCGACGTTGTGGATTGCGGCCGGCACGCTGTGGGTGCTGGATGCCTCGATCAACGTATCGATGGAGCCGTTCCGCGCGTTCGTCGGGGATCAGCTGGCCCCCCGGCAACGGCCGACCGGTTTTGCGATGCAGAGCTTCTTCATCGGCATCGGTGCGATCGTCGCCAGCTTCCTGCCTTTCATCCTGGCCCACCTCGGCGTGGCCAACACGGCGGCCGCAGGGCAGGTGCCCGATACCGTGCGCTACGCGTTCTACTTCGGGGCGGCGGTGCTGCTCGCGGCGATCACCTGGACCGTGGTCAGCACCCGGGAATACTCGCCGGCCGAGCTGGCCAGCTTCGATGATGCCGAGCCGTCCGCCGTGCACCAGAGTGCACGTGTGGCTGGACCGCCGCCGCGGGCACAGATCGGCGGCTGGGTGGCGGTGGGCATCGTGCTGGCCGCCGCCATCGCGGCGCGGCAGGGTGACCGCATGCTGTATGTGCTGGCTGGCCTGTGCATCGCCTATGGCGTGCTGCTGGGTGTGGCGCGCTGCGTGCCGGGGGCGAACATGCTGGCCACCATCGTCGACGACCTGCGTGCGATGCCGCGCACCATGCGTCGTCTGGCCTGGGTGCAGTTCTTCTCGTGGTTCGCGCTGTTCGCGATGTGGATCTACACCACCGCCGCCGTCGCCGGCACCCATTTTGGTTCCACCGATACCGGCTCTGCCGCCTACAACGAGGGCGCCAACTGGGTCGGCGTACTGTTCGGTGCCTACAACGGCTTCGCGGCATTGGCCGCGCTGCTGATCCCGCTGATGGTGCGCTCACTGGGGCTGCGCTGGAGCCACCTGGTCAACCTGTGGCTGGGCGGGCTGGGGTTGATCTCGATGTTGTTCATCCGTGATCCGCACTGGCTGCTGCTGTCGATGGTCGGCGTCGGTTTCGCCTGGGCGTCGATCCTCTCGTTGCCGTATGCACTGCTGTCCGACAGCGTGCCGGCGGCCAAGATGGGCATCTACATGGGCCTGTTCAATTTCTTCATCGTGATCCCGCAGCTGGTCGCGGCCAGTGCGCTTGGCTTCCTGCTGCGCACCTGGCTGGGCGGCGATCCGATGCACGTGCTCGCACTCGGGGGTGGCAGCCTGCTGCTGGCCGGCCTGTGCGTGCTGTATGTGCCATCCCAACAGGAGGTTGTCTGATGCCCCGGTATTCGTCGTTGTCGCTGGCCCTGTCATTCGCGCTGTCCGCCAGCCCCGCCCTGGCCATCGAACGCCCGGACTATGTCGGCACGCGCGAGCCGTTCGCCAGCCAGGCGGTCTACTTCGTGGTCACCGACCGCTTCGTCAATGGCGATCCGTCCAACGACCACCGCGACCAGGGCGGGGCGCATCCCACCTTCGATATCCCGGTGCCCTGCCCGGACAAGGTCGATGGCAACATCGGCTACCTCGGCGGCGACTTCAAGGGCGTGCTCGACAATGCCGCGTACATCCGCAACCTGGGCTTCGGCGCAGTGTGGATCACCCCGATCATCGACAACCCGGACCAGGCCTTCACTGGCAGCAAGCCGATCAGCTGCACCAGCACGCTGACCGACCGTGGCAAGACCGGCTACCACGGCTACTGGGGCGTCAACTTCTACACGCTCGACGAGCATCTGCCGAGCAAGAACCTGGACTTTGCCGCGTTCACCCGCGGCCTGCATGCCGCCGACCTGAAGGTAGTGCTGGATATCGTCGGCAACCATGGCTCGCCCGCGTGGACGATGCCGGTGGCGCAGCCGCAGTTCGGGCAGATCTTCGACAAGGACGGCCGCTTGATCGCCGACCATCAGAACCTCCCGCCGCAGCAGCTGGACCCGCTCCATAACCCGCTGCATGCGTTCTACAACAATATTGGCCCGGTCGACGGCAAGGACGGCTCGATCTTCGACGGCAACCTGGCCGAGCTGTCCGACTTCAACGAGCACAACCCGGCGGTGATGGACTATCTGGTCGGCGCCTACCTGCAATGGACCGCGCAGGGCGTGGATGCGCTGCGCATCGACACCATCGGCTGGCTGCCACACCCGTGGTGGCATGCCTTCGTCAACCGCATCCGGGCCGAGCATCCCGGCATGTTCATGTTCGGCGAAGCGTTCGACTACGACGCCAGCAAGATCGCCGAGCACACCTGGCCGGCCAACGCGAACGTCAGCGTGCTCGACTTCCCGCTGCGCGGCGCCCTGTCGTCCGTGTTCGGCAGGGAGCAGAAAGGCTTTGAGACCCTGGCCGAGCCGCTTCACCTGCTGGATGGGCCGTACGCCAATCCGTATGAGCTGATGAGTTTCTACGACAACCACGACATGGCCCGGCTGGATGCCAGCGATGCAGGGTTCATCGACGCCCACAACTGGTTGTTCACCGCGCGCGGCATTCCGGTGATCTATTACGGCTCGGAAACCGGCTTCATGCGCAGCCGTGCCGAGCATGCCGGCAACCGCGCCTACTTCGGCCAGCAGCGCGTCAACAACGCGCCGAACAGCCCGATCTATGCGCCGCTGCAGCGCATCGCCAAGCTGCGTGAGGCCACACCCGCACTGCAGCGTGGTCTGCAGGTCAACGAGCGGCTGCAGGGCGATGAAGCGGTGTTCTTCCGCGTGCTGCAGCAGGGCGATACCGCACAGACCGCCCTGGTCCTGCTCAACAAGGGCGACACCGCCCGCACCGTCGAGGTGCGCCGCTATCTGCAGGCCGGGACCTGGCGCGACGCGCTGGGTGGCGCCAGCCAGACGGTCACCGGCGCACTGAAGGCCGAGGTGCCTGCGCATGGCGTGCGCGTGTTCGTGCTGGATGCGCAGGTCGACCAGACAGCGCTACAGCAACAGTTGAAGGCGGCGATGGAGGACCAGCAGGCCCGCACGAAACGCCTGGCGAAGTAGCCGGGGAATGCCCGGTCTGCCGTTCGCGGTGGGCCGGGCACTACAATCGGGCTCGCGATCGCGCACTGCGGTCCTTCCGAGTACGCTTTCCATGTCACGCCTGTCCCTGCGCCCCGCAACGCCCGACGACGCCGAACGCCTGTTCCATCTGATGCAGTTCTACTACTTCGAGGCGTCGGCCTGGAGCGGAGAAGAAGTACGCTCCGACGGCCTGTTCGACTGTGATCGGAGCGATGTCGAGGCCTCCCTGCGCAACGCCCCGCAGTGGGCGCGGTTGTTGTTCGTCGACGAGGCGCTCGCCGGCTTCGTGCTGGTGGACCGGGTGGAACGGGACGGCCACCACTATCCTGAACTGGCCGACCTCTTCGTGCTGCCCAAGTACCGGCGGCAAGGGTTGGCCGCGTATGTGGTCAACGCACTGGTGCGTCCCGGCGAGGGGCAATGGCTGCTCGCAGTGTTCCGCGGCGACGTGGCTGCGCATGCCCACTGGCTGCGGACCCTGCCGCGTCTTGGTCTGCCCCACGTCGCGCTGGCCGACGATGACCCGCGGTTCCATCTCTACCTGATCGGCGGTCCACCCAGCCTGTAGTGCCGGCCGCTGGCCGGCTCCCGACACGCCCGGCGGTACACTAGCGGCCCCCACCCACACCCCCGCATTCCATGAACGACGCCGCCCCCCAGACCCCGATCGAAACGCTGCTCAAGACCGCGATGGACGGTCAGCTGCCGATCGGCCTGTTCATGAAGGCCTTCGTCGCCTCCGAGGTAGTGTTGCTCACCGGCAGCCTGGTGACGCCGGATGGCAGCGGTTTCGATCCGCTGCTGTTCGACAAGCAGGGCGTGCTGCACGTGTCCGTGTTCACCGATATGAGCCGCGTCGGTGTCCACAGTCAGCAGGCCCCGCATACCATCCGCATGCTGATGCTGGAGGTGCTCAAGCGCGTCCCCGGCGGCTACGGCGTGGTGATCAATCCGGGCACCTCGCTGGGCTTTGAAATCTCGCCGTCCGGCGTCGGCGAAATCCTCAAGGACTTCGCTGACGCCCCGCGCTGACGCTGCGTTTTACTGCAGCGTCACCTTCCGCCGGTTATCCGACGACACCCGATCGATCAGTTTGTTGTACGGATCAAAGCCCGCCTCATCCGGCTTGCCCTCCACCGTCACCGTGATGGAGGGATTGGCCTCGGTGACGTGGTGGCGCTGCAGGTACAGCACCTTCTGATCGCGCTCCTTGCCCGACGGCGCATTGGCGAACACGCCCACCTCGATCCAGTCGTCCATCGTACCGGCGGTCTCCTTGCCGCCACCGTCGGCATAGCGCTTCTCGGCGTGCAGCTTCAAGGTGACGTCGTACTTTCCATCGGCACGCTTCTGCACGCTCGCGGTGAGGACACGGTTGTCGTAGAAGCTGATCTTCTCGAACAGGTCCGTCACCAGCTGCTGACGGTCGGCCGGGGTCTCGGCGCGGATGTAGGCGAGCAGTTCGGTGGAGGTGGTGTAGGGCGGCGGCTGGAAGCCCTTGTCCTGCAGATAGCGCTTGAGGGCGCGATTGAGGGCGGCTTCGCCGATCTCCTCACGCAGCCGGTAGAACGCCAGCGAGCCCTTGCGGTAGTGGATGTACTGCTGGTTCTCCACCCGTGCCAGCGGCAGTTCTTCCACGCCTTCGCCACCACGCCCGGACAGGTACCCGTCCAGCTCGTTCTTGAGGAACTGGCGCATGTGCTGTCGGCCGTACTCCTTCTCCATCACCATCAGCGCCGAGTACTGCGACAGCGACTCGGACAGCATCGTGGCGCCCTGTACGTTGGCACCGATCACCTGGTGCGCCCACCACTGGTGTGCAATCTCATGTGCGGTGACATAGAACACGTAGTCCACCTTGTCCGGATCGCGCAGGTCGGCGATGAAACCGATCGATTCGGAGTAGGGGATCGTGTTGGCGAAGGACTGCGCGAAGCTCTGGTAGCCCGGGAATTCGATGATGCGCACCTGACGGTGCTGGTAGGGCGTGAAGTTGGCTTCGTAATACGCCAGCGACTTCTGCACCGCATCGATCATGCGGTCCACGTTGTAGCCGTGCTGGGGGTCGTAGTAGATCTCGACCGGAATGCCCTTGTAGGCCGCGCGTTTCACTTCCCAGCGGGCAGACAGGTAGGCGTAGAAGTTCAGCATCGGCCGGTCCATGGCATAGCTGAAGCAGCGGCGGCCGTTCACGGTCGTCTCCCGCACCAGGTATCCCGGTGCCAGCGCAACCTGGTCCGGCGCGGTGCAGATGGTGCTGCGGAAGTCCAGCCAGTCGGCATCGTCGCTGACGTAGTTGTTGGCGCGTGCGGCCTGGTCCTCCAACTTGGGCATGCGGGTCGGCTCGCCAAGGCCGCGCTTGCGACGCTCGTTGCGGTCGGTGATCTGTACGCGCTGGTTGTAGCCGAACGACGGCAGATCGCTGCTGTTGAAGAAGGTGCCGTTGTCGACCAGGTTGGTCGGTGCCTGATGCGCGGTGATGCCGTCCGGATGCTGGTTGATGCGGAAGTGGATACGGCGTTCCTCACCGGGCTGCAGCGGCTTGGCCAGCCGGTAGATGCGATAGCCCAGATCAGCGTCGTGCATGGACAACGTTTCGCCCCCCAGGTCGACCAGGGTCAACTGCCTGTCATCGTCCATCGACACATGGATCTGATCGATGGGCGCGGCATGGGTATTGCGCACCGTCCAGTAAGCATCGACGACCATCGACTGGGTTTCCGGCGACAGGTCGATCCGGTTGTCCACCGCCACGATGCGTGGCTGCGGCAGATCACGGTAGCGCGACAGATCGCGTTCGTAGCGGGCCTGCAGGTCCAGCTGCTGATCGGGCGAGCGGAACTCGTTGCGGATGTTGGTGCTCCAGTACAGCCAGCCACCCACCCCGATGAAGGCCAACGTGGCCACCACTGCACCGAGTCCAGTCGGGCCGCGCAGGCGGCGCCCGGCCAGCACCAGCCGCTGCCGCACACCATTGCCGACGCCGCGTACCCAGAAGGCCGAGGCGACGCACAACAGGGCCAGCAGGAACAGCGCCCAATACCCTTGGAACGCCAGTTGCCCCGGCAGGAAGTGACCGTAGCCGTTCATGTCCGAGTACGGCGCGATCGGCCAGCTGCCGAAGTTGTACAGGTTCTGCGTGTAGTCGAGCATGCCCAGCACCGCCTGCCCGATCATCACCACGATCAGCAGTGCGTAGCCGACGAACTTGTTGTTGGTCAGCACCTGCAGCACCAGCGCCAGCCCACCCATCAGCAGATAGACCACCGAATCCAGCGCGAGCATCTTGAGATACACCAGCGGCTCGATGTGGGTGTAGCCCTTGGCCAGCTGCACGCCGATCGCGGCCAGCGCGCCGATGGCCTGGAAGCAGGCGATCACCGCCACCAGCGTGGCGAACTTGGCCAGCAACGGCACCCAGTTGGGCACCGGCATCGCATCGGTGACGTCACTGATGCGGGCGGTGCGTTCCTTCCAGACCAGCTCGCCGGCGAAGAACAGCACGATGATGATCAGCAGCCAGCTGTAGGTGCCTTGCAGCGCGGTCAGCATTTCCGAGGTGACCGGCCAGATCGGCGTGCCATACATCGTCTGGCGGAACAGGGCGCCGGGCAGGAAGTTGCACAGCCCCAGCACCAGCAGTACCAGGAAGGGCACGCTGCGCACCACGCCAGCCGTATCAAAGCGAACCTGATGCAGGAACTGGCGCCAGGCGGTGCCGACACCGCTGCCGGGCACCACGCGTGGCACCGTGACCTGGGCCGGGCGCAGCGACGGGGTGCTCGTTGCCGCGGCGGCTTTACGGCCCCAGCGACGACCGGCACTGCCGCTGCGCTCGGTGCGGAACAAGGCAAACGTCGCAGCGAACAGCACTGCCGCCACACCCAGCCATAGCGCACGGTTGGCCAGCAGTTGCCCGGCGACGGCAGGCAAGCCGGAGTTGCGTTCGGCCACCGACCAGTAACGGATGGTCCGCGACAACGCGCGCAGGCCGAGCGGCTCGCTCAGCACCGCAATCCAGGTGTTGTCGATGTCGCGGAGCAGGGCCGCGCTGACGCCGTACAGCACGAAGTAGGCGATCACGCCGATGTAGACCCACAGGATCGAGCGGGTGGTGGCCGCCAGCAAGGCCAGCAGGGCCGTGGTGAAGATCAGGTTCGGAATCACGATGACGCCGAATGCCCAGACATAGCTGTACAGCGAGACCGGGCCCATACGGGCCGGATCGACCCAGGGCATGAACGGCCCCAGCGCCATGCCGGCGGCAATGATCACGTACACCAGCAGCCCGCTGACCAGCGCGGCGCCGATGCGTCCGGCCAGGTAATCGCGGCGTTTGATCGGGCTGGCGAAGATCAATTCGGCGGTGCCGAGATCGAAGTCGCGCAGCAGTGCATTGCTGACGAACAGCGTGGAGACCAGCATGCCGAGCAGAGTGAAGATGCCCAGCATCGAAGCGATGACGGTCGGTGCATTGCTGTGCACGTTGCCGGTGCCACCGCCGATCTGTATCGCGTCGGACGACGCGGCACCGAAGGCCATCAAGGCGAACAGGCCCGCCAGCAGCCACAGCAGCGGGGAACGGAGCTGCTCGCGCAGCTCGAAACGGAAGAAGGCAGCGATCATGGGCCGGCTCCGGTCAGGCGGCCCGCGACTGCAGGCGCAGTCGCTGGAAATAGACGTCTTCCAGATCGGGAGCGACGGCGACAAAGCCGTCGCCGGGGTCGGTCGCGCTGTGTACGTGGATCACCGGCCGGCCACCGACCAGGCGGGTGGACAGCACCACATGGTTGGCCTCATACGTGGGCAGTTCGGCAACGTCGACCTGCTTGCGCCAGACCTGGTGCTGCAGCGCATCGATCGCATCGCTGGGTTTGCCGGTCAGCAGCACCTGTCCCTTGTTCATGATGGCCATGTTCGGGCAGAGGTCGGTGACATCTTCGACGATGTGCGTGGACAGGATCACCGCCACGTTCTCGCCGATCGCCGCGAGCAGGTTGAGGAAGCGGTTGCGCTCTTCCGGGTCCAGGCCAGCGGTGGGCTCATCGACGATCACCAGGCGCGGATCGCCGAGCAGCGCCTGCGCGATGCCGAAGCGCTGGCGCATGCCGCCGGAGTAAGTGCCGAGCTTGCGCTTGCGCGCATCCCACAGGTTGACCTGCTGCAGCAGCGCCTCGACCACCTCACGGCGTTGGCCCTTCTGGGTGATGCCCTTGAGCACCGCGAAATGATTGAGCAGGTCCAGCGCGCTGACCTTGGGATACACGCCGAAGTCCTGCGGCAGGTAGCCCAGCCGGCGCCGTACCGCATCCTTGTCGCGCAGCACGTCGATGGCCGCCTCACCGGGAATCGACAACGTCGCCGAGCCGCTGTCGGCCTCCTGCAGCGTGGACAAGGTGCGCATCAGCGAGGACTTGCCGGCGCCGTTGGGCCCGAGCAGACCGAACATGCCGCGGGGCACATCGATCGTCACACCGGCGAGGGCATGGACACCATTGGCGTACGTCTTGGACAGCGCGCGGATCTCAAGCATGTGGCCACTTCCCCTGGGAGATAGCGCGGTTATCCGCCCTATTCAGGAAGGCCGCATCCGCCGTAAGTCATGGGTGCTTCTGGACACGTGTGCGCCACCGAGCGGCCAGCCATGACGCAGCCACGCAGCCTGCGGCCACCAGCAGCCAGCCGGATGCCGTTGGCCCCGCGCTCTCCTTGATCGCGCCCCACCACGCCGGGCCGAACATCGCCCCGATGGCCAGGACGGCGAGGGCCAACAAGGCAAGCAATACCCGCGACACCCAACGTTCGATACCGGCGTCATGCCGGGCAATGCGCAGCGTGACATCACGGGCGAAGCGCATCGGCGGTCCACTCTGCGGGGCCGAAGCGATCGCCTGGGCGATGCGCAGGTAGTCGGTGGCGTCCGGCGCAGCGCGCTGGCCGCTGAGGGCGGCGCGCAGCGCATCCTCCTGGGCCTGCCATTCCTCGGGATCGATGCGGGGATCGTCTGCGCTGCTCATGCGGGCACTCCAATGCGGGATTCGAGCAGTTCGCGCAACCGCTTGCGGCTGCGGAACAGGTGGCTCTTGATGGTGCCTTCGGCCAGCTCGGTCAGGGTGGCGATCTCGGCGATGGAGATCTCCTCCAGGTGATAGAGCGTGAGCAGGGTGCGCTGCAGGGGCGGCAAGCCGTCGATCGCAGCGTACAGGTGGGCGTTGATGTCGTGCTCGCTGGTCAAGGCTTCCAGATCGATGCCATCGCCGATCTGTTCGATCAATGCGGTGCCGTCCTCGCCCATGGTGTTCTCCACCAGCGGAATGCGGCGGCGTTCCAGGTGGCGCTTGGCGATCGAATAGGCGACCTGCGCCACCCAGGATTTCAACGCGCTCTCGCCGCGGTACTGATGCAGCGTCTGATGGATGCGCAGGAAGGCTTCCTGGCACAGCTCGCGGGTGTCGTCGGGGTGGCGGACCATGCGGTCGACCACGCGCCAGCACAGCCCTTGATACTCCCGCACCAGCTGCTCGAACGCCCCGGGCTGCCGCGACAGAATGGCGGCGACCAGTGCCCGGTCGGCGTCGAGACAGTCGGCAGGGGGGGGCGGCGGGGTGCGCATCCCCATAGGGATACGTCGAGTGCGCCATCGGTTGCAACCGTGCTCCGTGCAACCCATTCCGCCCTGGCCGTATCTCAGTGGACAAGCCCCTCCTCAACGGAACGAACGCACCATGGATTACAACCTGATTCTTCCCGTCGTCCTGATCCTGGGCATCGTGTATGCCATCAAGAGCGTGGTCGATGGCCACACCCGCCGCCGGATCGTTGAAGCCCGCGGTTCGGAAGAGCTGGTGCGCTCGCTGCTGGCCGGCGACACCACCAAGCGGCGGCTGGCCGCGCTGCATTGGGGCTGCGTGTTGCTGACCCTGGCGCTGGCATTCGGCCTGGTCGATCTGCTCGGTATCGACCGGGTCACCCCTGGCGCGATCGCCCTGCTGCTCGGTGCGACCGGGCTGGGCAACGTGGTGTACTTCGTGCTCGATCGCCGCCTGAAGTAAGCCCGCCATCCTGCCGCCCGCGTCGCCGGCGGCTCCCCTGCAACAGGACCTCGAATGAAACGCATCCTGGCACTCTGTGCCGGCGTTGCCGTGGCCGTGATGTCTCCGGTGCGCGCTGCCACGCCTGTCGATTTTGCCCCGCTGTCCTCCCTCATCGAACAGACCAAGGCGGCCACGGGCCTGCCTTCGGGTACCGCGGTCGTGGTGGTGAAGGACGGCAAGGTGATCCATGAAGGCTACTACGGCCTGGCGGATATCGGGGCCGGCACGCCGGTCACGGCTGACACTGTCTTCTACATCGCCTCGGCGACCAAGCCGTTCTTCGCGCTGAACGCCCTGCACAAGCAGGCCGCCGGCGAGCTCGACATGGCGATGTCACTCCAGCAGATGTTTCCGCAAACACGCTTCGATGGTCTGGAGGCCGAGGCGATCACCGTCGGCGATCTGCTCACGCACACGGCCGGCGTGGACAACACTGCCCTGGTCTGGGCCACCGCCTTCAGCGGCGTGCACGACAGCGCCTCGCGGCGGGCGCTGGTGGGTGCGACGCGGCGCGATCCGGACGCGGCGCACGGCACCTTCCGCTATACCAACCTGGGCTACAACCTGCTCAGCATCTGGATGGACCAGCACGACGGCCTGCCGTGGCAGGACCAGCTGCAGCACACGCTGTTCGATCCGTTGGGCATGCGGCACACGAGTACCCGGATCAGCACTGCCGAGGCGGCCGGCTGGCCCATGGCCACGCCTTACTCGCTGGCCAGTGCGCAGCCGACCACGCCGCTGTATCTGCGCAAAGCGGACGACACGATGCAGGCGGCCGGCGGCATGGTCGCCACCGCGCCGGACCTGGCGCGGTTCCTGATCGCGCAGTTACCGGGGGAGGGCAACACCGCCCTAGCCCGGCAGGTAATCACCCGCTCGCAGCAGCGTCAGGTCGCGCTGGACGCGAGCTATCTGGATTTCGCGCGCGACGGCTACGCGTGGGGCTGGTACACCGGTCCGTACAAGGGCCACCCACTGCTGCACCACTTCGGTGGATTCGCCGGCTTCCACGCGCATCTGTCGTTCATGCCGGACCAGAACATCGCGCTGGTCGTGCTCAACAACGAGGACGTGCTGGGCGCGCCGCTGACCAACCTCATCGCCGATCACGTGTATGGCCTGCTGTTGCACGAGCCCGGGATCGCGTCGAGCTCCGCCGCCCGCTTCCTGGCGCTGCAGGCAAAGGCGGCCCAGATGCAGGCGAACGTGGCGCGCCAGCGCGAGGCGATCCAGTCACGCCCCTGGCGGCGGTCCTTGCCGCGCGACCATTTCGTGGGCCGATACGTCCATCCGCTGCTCGGCGAGGTAAGGGTCGACGCGGCAGGTGACCAGGCGCTGCGGCTGCGCTGGGGGCGGCTGGACGCCGTCGCCAGTGCAGGCGAACAGAGGGATCAGGGGCGCGTTGAACTCGTCCCCGGTTCGGGGAGCTGGCTGACCTTCCAGGTGGGAGAGGGCCAGGTACGGTCGCTTACGTTCGAGACCCTGACCTTCCAGCGCGTGCCCTGAGCCAGGCTCAGCCGCGCAGCGAGGAGTCCCGCAGCACCTGCTTGACCGCGATGCTCTCGCCCTCCACCGGCTTGCCCTCGATCAGCGCCAGCAGCTTCTCCACCAGCAGGTGCCCGGCCT
>DMZT01000502.1:5882-6686 GCA_003484865.1 Stenotrophomonas sp. | reverse complement strand
ACCGGCGTGATCGATGCGCTGGGCGAAGGCGTCGAGGGCCTCAAGATCGGCCAGCGGGTCAGCGCTGCCTCGGTGCATGGCACCTGGGCCGAGTCCTTCATCGCGCCGGCGCGCATGGTCATCCCCATGCCGGACAGCATCGATGACAACACGGCGGCGCAGCTGATCGCCATGCCGCTGAGTGCGCTGATGCTGCTGGAATTCCTGCAGGTGCAGGAAGGCCAGTGGATCCTCCAGAACGCCGCCAATGGTGCGGTCGGCAAGGCGTTGGCGATGCTGGCCAAGGCGCGTGGGGTGCACTGCATCAACCTGGTGCGGCGCGATGCCGGTGTGGCCGAGATGGCCGAGCTCGGCATCGACCACACCATCTCCACCGCGCAGTCGGATTGGATGGCCCAGGTGCAGGCAAAGGTAGGCAAGGCCTCGATTGCGGCCGCCGTGGATTCGGTGGGCGGTCGCGCCAGCAGCGAGCTGATGACGCTGTTGGGCGATGGCGGCACACTGGTCTCGTTTGGCTCCATGACCGGCGAGCCGATGCAGCTCAGCTCGGGCGATGTGATCTTCAAGCAGGCCACGGTGAAGGGCTTCTGGGGCAGCAAGGTCAGCCAGGCGATGGCGCCGGATGACAAGCGTCGCCTTGTTGGCGAACTGCTGCAGCTGGCCGCGCGCGGTGGATTGAGCCTGCCGGTGGACGGCGTGTTCGGGCTGGACCAGGTGGCCGATGCCGCCAAGGCCAGCCTGGAACCGGGCCGCAACGGCAAGGTGTTGCTGCGGCCCTGAGGTGCACGGTAGAGCCGACCGTTG
>DMZT01000502.1:0-5592 GCA_003484865.1 Stenotrophomonas sp. | reverse complement strand
TAGAGCCGACCGTTGGTCGGCTGCCCTTGATCGGGCGCTGCGTCAGCCGACCAACGGTCGGCTCTACGGGTGATCGGGCCTGCGTCAGCCGACCAACGGTCGGCTCTACGGGTGATCGGGCGCTGCGCCAGCCGACCAACGGTCGGCTCTACCGGTCTGCGCGCAATGCTTCGATCACGACCTTCATGGCGCTCGAGGATTGCCGGCGGCTGGGGTAGTAGGCGTAGTACCCGTCGAACGGATCGCACCAGTCTTCCATGACACGCCGCAGTGCGCCGGCGGCGATGTCATCGCGCACCATGTCCTCGGGCAGATAGGCCAGGCCCGCACCGGCCAGCGCCGCGCGGTGGATCGCACTGCTGCCGTTGAAGGTCCATTGGCCATCCACGCGCACGTTTACTTCTTCGCCGTTCTTTTCCAGGTCCCACACCATCAGCCCGCCATGGGTTGGCAGGCGCAGGCCGATGCAGTTGTGCGCGGCCAGGTCGGCCGGCAGCTGCGGCGCGGCATGCGTGGCGAAGTAGGCGGGGCTGGCCACGATGGCCATGCGCAGCGGCGGGCTGATCGGCACCGCGATCATGTCCTTGGCCACGCGGCCGCCGAGACGGATGCCGATGTCGTAGCGCTGGGCGACGATGTCGGCCAGGCCATAGTCGATGGTCAGTTCCACATGCAGATCGGGGTAGGCGGGCAGCACGGCGGACAGCCGGGGCCAGACGATCGTGTTGGCGGCATGCTCGGCCGTGGTGATGCGGATCGTGCCAGCGGGCCGGTCACGGTACTCGCTGATCGCGGCGACCTCGGCCTCGATCTCCTGCATGCGCGGGGCGACGGTCTCGTACAGCCGCTCGCCGGCCTCGGTCATCGAGACGCTGCGCGTGGTGCGGGTCAGCAGGCGCACGCCGAGGCGCTCTTCCAGCCCGCGCACCGTGTGGCTGAGTGCGGATTGTGAGACACCCAACTGCGCGGCCGCACGGGTAAAGCTGCGCTCGCGCGCGACGGTGACGAACACTTGCAGGTCGTTGAAATTCTCGCGGGCCATGGGCAGGGCCAAGGGCGCATGGCAGTCATGCGCGTCCATGATGCGCGCTGCCGACTGATGAGCTCAAGGAGCTTCGCTTTGCGATTGATGAGCTGCGGTCATGGCTGCATGCCGATCGCGATGGCTAGTACCCACGTGGGTGCGCGCCTACAGTGACCCTCCCGGCGGTGCGAACCGCTGCTCCCCACAGGAGATCGCTTCATGGACCTGTTCACCGCAGCACTGTCGCTTTCCATGGTGGCCACCGTACCCGCCGAGACCGCGCCCATCCGCATCACCACTGCCGGTACTGCCCCTTCGGCCGCCGGCCCGGCCGAGTACTTCACCGGGCGGGTGCGCATCGATGCACCGTTCCAGACCGATGCGCCGGCGCGCGTCAGCGGCGCCACGGTCACCTTCGAGCGCGGCGCACGCACCGCGTGGCATACCCATCCGCTGGGCCAGACCCTGATCGTCACCGCGGGCGTGGGTAGCGTGCAGGAATGGGGCAAGCCCGCCCGTGAGATCCGCCCGGGCGACATCGTCTGGATTCCGCCGGGCGTCAAACACTGGCATGGCGCGAAGGCTGCCACCGCGATGACGCACATCGCGATCGCCGAAGCGGTCGATGGCTCGCCGGTGACGTGGATGGAGCAGGTCAGCGACGCGCAGTACAGCGGCAACTGAACCACGCCGCGCGATGGGGACGGCCGTGTCACATCCACCTGCGTACCCTCACAGGCCGATTGAAACAGGAGAACCGTCTTGAGTACCGTTTTCATCGTCGGCGCGGCCGGCAAGGTCGGTCGTCACCTGGTCAAGCAGTTGGCCAACAAGCAACATCGCGTGCTGGCGCTGCATCGCCGCGCCGAGCAGGGCACTGAACTGAGCGACCTGGGCGCAACGCCGGTCACCGGCGATCTCACCGCCACCGACGTGAACACGCTGGCCGGCCAGATGCGCGGCAGTGACGCGGTTGTTTTCACCGCCGGTGCGGGTGGTGCCGGTATCGAGGTCACCAACGCCATCGATGGCCGCGGCTTGGAGCTTGCGGTGGATGCGGCGCGGCAGGCGGGCGTGCGCCGCTTCCTGCTGGTTTCGGCATTCCCGGAAGCCGGCCGCAACAAAGGCATGGGCGAGGGCTTCGAGAATTACATGACGGTCAAGAAGCGCGCCGATGTGTATCTGGCCGCGACTGATCTGGACTGGGTGATCCTGCGCCCGGGCACCTTGAGCGATGCGCCGGGCACTGGCCGCGTCACGGCGGGCCCGGCGATTGCCTATGGTGATATCCCGCGCGCCGATGTGGCCGCCACGCTGGTGGCGCTGGTGGAGCATCCGCAGGTGCGGCGCACGATCATCGAGTTGACCGAAGGCGACCGCCCTGCCGATGAGGCGATCGCGCAGCTTGCCCGGGCGTAACTCGGGCCGCCGTGTGCGGCGATGGTAAAATCACGTTTCCACCCGCAGCACAGACGAGCACGCCATGACCAACGCCCCCTTCTATCCCATCGGCACCCCCGGCCAGCCCTGGGGCGCAGCGGAGAAGGCGCAGTGGCGCGCTCGTCAGGTGCCGCAGCGCCGCTATGCCGATGACGTGTTGCCGGCCGTCGAGGCGCTGCGCGGCAGCTTCGACGTGACCCGGTACGGCACGCTCGAGTACGCCCCGGACCAATACCCGCTGTTTGCCGTGCGCAGCCGCGACTGGAACCCCGCACTGCCGACGATGCTGGTCACCGGCGGCATCCACGGCTACGAAACCAGCGGCGTGCAGGGCGCGTTGCAGTTCCTGCAGACCCGCGCGGCCGAATACGCCGGGCGCGCCAATCTGCTGGTCGTGCCCTGCGTCAGCCCGTGGGGCTACGAGCGCATCCAGCGCTGGAACGCCGAGGCGATCGATCCGAACCGTTCGTTCATGGCCAACAGCCCGGCGGCCGAATCGGCTGCGCTGATCGCACTGGTCGCGCCCCTGCGCGGCAGCATTGTGATGCATATCGACCTGCACGAAACCACGGACACCGATGAAACCGAGTTCCGCCCGGCGTTGGCCGCGCGCGACGGCAAGCCGTTCGAGCCCGGCCTGATCCCGGATGGTTTCTACCTGGTCGATGACACCGAAAACCCGCAGCCGGCCTTCCAGACCGCGGTCAATGCGGCCGTCGAGCGGGTGACCCATATCGCCACGGCCGACGACAAGGGCGAGATCATCGGTTCCCCGGTGGTCGCCCCGGGGGTGATCGAGTACCCGCTGGAAAAACTGGGCCTGTGCGCCAGCGTCAGTGGTGCCCGGTACACCACCACTACCGAGGTGTATCCGGACAGCCCGCGCGCCACCCCGCAGCAGTGCAACGACGCCCAGGTGGCGGCAATCTGCGCGGCGATCGATTACGCGTTGGCCGCCCCCAGGAACTGATCCAGCAACCACAGCGCCGCTGGCCCCAGCGGCGCGCCTTTGTGCCATACCGCATCGGTGGAGACCAGCCGCGGCCAGCCGGGCAGGGGCAGCTCCACCAGCATGCCCCGGCCATAGCGCGCCACCAGTGCGCGCGGCAATGCCGCCCAGCCGAAGCCATCCTCGGCCATCTCCAGCACCATCAGATAGTCAGAGGCCGACCACGTGCGCCCGCGTGCGTGGCCCTCGCGCGCCGCATCGCCACTCAGGCAGATCTGACGGTGGCTGGCCAGGTGGGATTCGTCCGGCGCGTGCAGCGCGGCCAGCGGATGACCGGCGGCAACAAACACCGCCATCTCTGCGCGCAGGGGCAGGGCGCGCACCGCCAGTTCGGACGGGTAGGCCGGCTGATGCGGCATCAGCCCGAGATGGGCACGCCCACGCTGCACCACGTCCAGCACGTCACTGCCTTCGGCATCCAGCCACTCCAGTTCGATATCCGGAAAACGCTGCTCGAACCGGCGCAGCAGGTGCTGGTCCGGGTTGAGCTGGTAAATGTCCGAGAACACCAGGCTCAGGCGCGGCTCGACCTCATCCGCCAAGCGGATGCTGAGCTGCTCCAGACGGTCGGCGGCCGCGAGGATTTCCTGTGCATGGCCGAGCACCTTGCGGCCGTCCTCGGTCAGGACCGGGTAGCGGCCGCTGCGGTCGAACAGCGTGAGGCCCAGGTCGGCCTCGAGCGTGGCGATCGCGGTGCTGATGGTCGACTGGGTCTTTTTCAGGCGGCGCGCGGCGGCGGAGAACGAGCCTAGCGCAGCCGCTTCCACGAAGGCGTGCAGGGATTCGGGGCCGTAGCGCATTGATGTATCGCCTTTATCGATGGATTCCATCTTTGGTCTGATGGAAATGGCGATGATAATGGGCGCGTCGCCCGGGTGTCATCCCGCGGCCGCAATCAAGGAGCTTTCCATGCACACACAGGTGCATTCGCAACCCCGTGCCCGTGGCGGTCTGATCGCCTGGGCCTGCCTGGCCGTGGCGATCGTCGCCGAAGTGGTCGGCACCTCGTTCATGGCCGATGCCGCCCGTCATGGGGGCTATCTGGGCTATGTGGTAATGGCCGTGGCGCTGGCCATTGCGTACTACTTCCTGGCGCTGTCGGTGCGCGGCATCGCGGTGGGCGTGGCCTACGCCGTGTGGGAAGGCCTGGGCCTGACCTTGCTGACGCTGGTCGGCATGTTCGTGTTCAAGGACAGCCTGTCCGTGCAGCAGATGATCGGGCTGGTGATGGCGGCTGCCGGCATCGTCTGCGTCACCCTCGGCGAGGCGCACACGCCATGAACCTCACTGCCTTCCTTTTCGTGCTGTGCTCGGCACTGATCGATATCGCCGCCAACATGATGGTGGCCAAATCCGACGGCTTCCGTAAGCCGGCCTGGGGTTTCGCCGCGATCGTGCTGGTCTGGATCGCCTTCGCGCTGCTCGGTCAGGCGGTCAAAACCATGGATCTGGCCACGGCCTATGCGATGTGGGGTGCCATCGGCGTGATCGGCACGGCCCTCTGCGGGCGCGTGCTGTTCGGCAACCGGCTGCGCCCGATCGGCTGGGTCGGGATCGCGCTGGTCACCGGTGCGGTGGTGGTGCTGTCGAGCCATTGATCCCCGATCAGCGGAACAACTGATTCAACACCGCCCCGGAGGCCGCATCGGCGAAGCCGTCGAAGCGGCCTTCGTCCATCAGTAGCTGCGAGGCCCGCATCATCCCGCCCCAGGCGGTGCGCGCCATCGCACCACCCACGCTGACCCGGCGCACGCCCATGCCGGCGATGTCCTGCAGGGTGAACGGCAGCGCGCTGCCAACCAGCAGGTTGACCGGCCGCGGCGCCACCGCGGCCACCACCGCTTCGATCTGCTCGCGGTTGGTGATGCCCGGCGCATACACGCAATCCGCACCGGCTTCTGCATAGGCACGCAGGCGGGTGATCGCATCGTCCAGGTCGGGCCGGCCGACGAAGAAATTCTCAGCGCGGCCGATCAGCAGCACGTCCTCGCCGGACGCGTCGATCGCGCGGCGGGCGGCACGTACCCGTGCCACCGCATCGTCCAGCGTGCGCAGCGGATGCGCGGGATCCGGGCTGGCATCCTCGATGGAGATGCCGGCCACGCCGGTGGCGATGGCA
>DMZT01000500.1 GCA_003484865.1 Stenotrophomonas sp. | reverse complement strand
GATGGCACCCGGTGGATGCGTGCACGGCAACTCAGCGCGCGGGTGGCGTGGGACTGCTCGCCGCACGCTGGCGCTGCTCGCGGTTGCCCAGCTGGCGCTGCAGCGTGGCGTCGAGCTTCACCGGGCGGTCCCAGTGGTCATGGCTGGCGACGATGGCGTGGCGCAAGGCGCGCCAGTGCAGGTTGGTCGGCGTGACCGGCAGCTCGGTCACCACCGCTTCCCAGCGTTTGGCCTCGCCCTCCTGCGGCACTGCGCGCGACCACGCCTGCACGCTCTCGCGGCAGGAACGTTCGATCACATGCGCCCAGAAACAGGCGAAGTAGATGTCGCCCGCCTGCCAACCGTGAGTGTGCATCAGCGCGGCGATGTAGCCGCGCGAGACGCCGGCATAGCGCGAGACTTCATCCAGAAAGCTGTCCGGGTAGCGCTCGGCGTAGTGGTTGATGTCCTGCAGCTGGGTGTCCACCCAGGCATCGCCGGTGTCCACCACGTAGGCGGCGGACTGCTCCGGGGTCTGCTCGGCCGCGGCTGCCCAGGGCAGCATCAGCAGCAGCGCGAGCAGGCCGGCGCGCATCATCCGGCCTGTACGGCCTTGGCTTCGATCGTCCGCAGGGCCTGCGGCCAGTCGAAGGCGGTCGGCGCGTCGACCATGCGCGGTTCGTCATCGGCCACGCCGTGCTGGGTCTCGTGCGCCCAGGTCACCGCGTAGGGAGTGTGGATGCCCCAGCCACCGAGGGTGATCACCGGTTCGATGTCCGAGCGCAGCGAATTGCCGACCATCACGAAGCGCTTGATCGGCAGATCGAACTCCTCCAGCACGCGGGCATAGGTTTCCGGGTCCTTCTCGGAGACGATCTCGATACGCGGGAACAGGTCGCGCAGGTTGGCCACCTTGATCTTGGCCTCCTGATGGAACAGGTCGCCCTTGGTGATCAGCACGACCGGGTAATCGCGGGCGATCTCGGTGACCGACTCACGCACGCCGTCGATCAGCTCGACCGGGTGGCGCAGGGTGTCGTGGCCGATGTCCAGCATCTGCTGCAGGTCGCGGGCACTGATGGTCTGGTTGGTGATCTCGATGGCGGCTTCCACCATCGACAGGGTCATGCCCTTCACGCCATAGCCGAACACACCGAGATTGCGCTGCTGCACTTCCAGCAGGTGGCGCGCGGTCTGCGTGTCGTGCACGTCGATGTAGCGCGACAGGATATCCAGGTAGTCCTGCTCGGCCTTGCGGTAGAAATCCTCGCTCTTCCACAGCGTGTCATCACCGTCAAAACCAACCAGGCCGATAGCGCCTTGCGGCGTGGGCAGGGAAGTCATCATCGGCCAAGGATACCAACAGCGGCCCAGCGACCCCACCCCGCGGCGCATAAAGAAAGGGCGGCCGAGGCCGCCCTTTCCCCCTCACTGCGCTACCGGTGTCCCCGGTCCTTACTTGCTCTGCTGGGCGCCGTTGCCGGCGGCCTTGCCCTGCTGGGCGGCCACGTACGCCTTGTATTCATCCGGCGAGAGCTCGCCGTCCTTGTTGGTGTCGGCCTGGTCGAACACCTGGGCAAGGCCCGCGTTCACCTGTGCCTCGGCCTTGCTGATGGTGCCGTTGCCGTCGGTATCGACGCTGGCCCACGTCTGGCCACCGCCACCACCGGCCTGCGCGGAGGCCTGTGCGGCGGCGTTGGCAGCGGTATCTGCTGCGTCGCCCGCCTGCGCTGCCGCCTGCTGTGCCTGGGCGGCCTGATTCTGCGCCTGCGCGGCACTCTGCTGTGCCGACTGGGCCATCGCCGGAATGGCCAGCACACTGCCTGCGGCGACGATCAGGGCGATCAGGGGCTTGCGGTTGCGAATAGTCATTGGGGTGGTCTCCTTGGTAGGTATTGCGCGGCCTGTTGTTTCCGCACGGCCCCACACTGCCACCCCGTTTGTGAATCGATATTGCCCCTCGACCGCGCTGCGCACGCAGCCTTAACCACCTGCGCGAACGCGTGCATTACCGCAGTGGTTAGCCGCAGGTGAGCAGTTGGTAACACGCCCATTCATTGGCCCGGAATTTAACCGGATGCGAACGCAATCTCACGCGGTGTTGCTGTTTTTTTCGCCTGAGCGGGAACTGAACAGAAGCCACCCCAATGCAACACCGCCGATCGCGCCGGCCACTTCGAGCACCACGCGCGAGCCCAGCTCGTTCGGATCATGGATACCGGCGAGGAACAACCGCGCATACAGCGGCGACTCCAGCCGCATCATGCCCATATAGAAGAGATTCCACGCATCGATGCCGGCCGAGGCCACCACCGCGATCACGCAGGCCCAGCCGATCGCATGCCCGTCGGTCCAGCCTGCCCAGCGGCACAGGCGATGCCACAGCGCATACACCAGCAGCCCGACCAACAGCGCGATCAGCCCTGCCTCCAGCGTTCCCAGCAATCCAACGTGCAGCGGCAGATTCATCGTGGTCCGATCCGGCGGTCAGCGCACAGTGTAGCGGTGCGCCTCAGCGGACCGGCACATCGTAGGCCGTGGTCGGCGCCGGCTCGGGCTGCAGGGTGAAATGCCACCACTCCATCGGGTAGTTGGCAAAGCCATGCCGGGCCATCGCCTGGCGCAGGTGCTGGCGGTGGCTGCGCTGGGCCGCGCTGATCTCCGGCGCTTCGGTATGCGCGCGCGGGCCGAAGAAATCGAAGTCGGTGCCCATGTCCACCGGCGCGCAGGGGCCGGTGCGGCAATCGAGCAGGGTCAGGTCGACCGTGGCAGCCCGGCTGTGGCCGGAGGTCTCGGCGATGTAGTCGCCGAGCAGGGCCGGCTTGTCGAGGTCCGGGTACTGCAGGGCCTTGCGCGACTGCTCCTTGGGATCCTGTGCCCAGGCGACGAAGGCCGTCACCGCGTGAGCCGGGCGGTAGCAATCGTAGAGACGCAGCGCGTAGCCCTCTGCGCGCAGGTCGGCCTCCACCTGTGCGAGCGCGTTGGCCGCCGGGGCAAGCAGATAGCACTTGGGCGCGTCATAGCCGGGCACACGCTGGCCGGTGAAGTTGTCGGGGCTGGCGTAGCGGATGTCCTGTTCGATCGCCGGTGCCAGCGTGCGGATGTCGACCAGTCCGGCCTCGGCCACATCGCGCGCGGACGAGATCGTGACCGCTGGCGCTGCCGCGTGGGCACTGCCGGCCAGCAACGCCAGCAGCAGCGCGCTACGGGCAATCGCCGGTGCGGGTGAAGTGCAGGTCCTGGTAGTCATAACTGAAGTCGACCTCCGGATCGATCGCGGCCAAGGTCAGGGCGGGCGTCGCGCCGGGCTGCAACTGCAACCACGGCTCGGCATCGGCCCCGAGCGTATCCCACTGCACCAGCCAGCGCTCACCGAGCTGCATGACCTGGCCGCGCAGCATCGGCGACTTGGCGACGCTGAAACGCAGCGCGCCCTGCTCCGGGCAGAGCAGCGCCTCGCCCAGCCACGGATCGCGATAACGGCCGTGCGCGGCAGCGGTGGTGCGAAGCGAGGCGGCCCGGCGCGCGCCGGTATCCGGGCGCACCTGCCCGGCATCGCGGCGGCCGGTGCGCTCCTGGTCCAGCAAGGCCAGATAATGGCTCGCGTCGGCCGTGTCGTCCGGTGCGGTGTAGGTCTTCAATGCGGCCTGCATCAGCGCGGTGCGTGCATCCTCGGCGTCGCTGTTGATCAGGATCACCACGCCGACCTCGCGGTCCGGCAGCAGCGCCAGCGAGGAATACATGCCCGACAGCGTGCCGGTGTGGGCCACCTTCCACTGGCCGTCCATGTCCGACACGCGCCAGCCGTAGCCATAGGCGGATACATGTGCATTGTCCCAGCGACGTTGGCGCTCGCCCAGCGGCATCGGCATGTGCGCGGTCCAGAGCGCGCGGCGCTGCGCCGTGCTCAGCCAACCGGGCACGAGCGCCGGATCGAGCAGCACCTGCATCCAGCGGGTCATGTCGCGCAGGCTGCAGCGGATGCCGCCGGCAGCCATCGAGGTGAGATCGGCGCTGGACTCACCATCGGCACCGCGCACCACGTTGCGGCCGTCTTTCCGCGTGTGTGGCTGGGCGACGTTGCCAACCGCCGCGACCGACCACGCGCCGACCTGGCAGCGATCCATGCCCAGCGGCGAGAAGACTTCCTCGCGCAGCAGTTGATCGTAAGGTTTGCCACCGGCTGCGGCGGCCACTTCACCGGCCACCACATACATCAGGTTGTCGTAGGCATAGCCGCTACGGAAGCTGGTGACCGGCTTGAGGTGGGCGAGCCCGGCGATGATGTCCTGGCGGGTGAAGCTGTTGGGCTCGGGCCACAGCATCAGATCGCCCGCCCCCAGGCCCAGGCCGCTGTTGTGGATCAGCAGATCGCGGACCTGCATCTGCTGCGTCACCCACGGGTCATGCATGCGGAATTGCGGCAGGTACGTGATGACCGGATCGTCCCAGCGCAGGAGACCGCGGTCGACCAGCCGGGCGAGCAGTGCGGCGGTCATCGCCTTGCTGTTCGAGGCGATCTTGAACAGGGTATCCGGATCGATGGCCTCGCCCAGCCCGACGCGGCGCTCGCCACGGGTGCCGATGAAGATGGGGTTGCCATCGTCGACGACGGCCATGGCGATGCCCGGCAGGTGTTCGTGGGCGACGGTCTGATCGAGCAGGCGATTGAAGGTATCGGCCGGGTCGGCTGCCCGTGCGCTGGGCGCGAGGGACAGGGTGCAGGACAGGCCAAGCGTGAGAAGGCGCGATGGGATGCGCGGTGAGGTGCGTGACGGCATGGATTCCCTCGTCATGGCCGGAGGGCGTGCTTTTCTGGCCGCCGGTTGAAAGCTGTACCGACCAACGGTCGGTACCTACCGGTGGGTGTTTGAGGCACGTACCGACCAACGGTCGGTACCTACCGGATGGCGGTGGAGCCGTTCCGCGGTCGGTTGCGCGCGTGCACGCGACACGGTGGTGAAGGCAGGTGCCGACCCACTGTCGGCACCTGCCACGCACGGAACGGATCAGAAGTTCCAGGTCACCATCAGCTGCGTGTAGCGCGGTGCCTGCCAGCGGGTGCCGGTGTTGAAGGTGTTCTCACGCACCTGGCCCGGCTGGGCTTCATAACGCTGGTGCACGTTGATGACGGTCTGGTTGTTGAACAGGTTGTAGACCGACAGGCGCGCGCTCAGGTCGATGCCCTCCACCGGCAGCCGCCAGGTGACGTTGGCGCCCATGGTCCAGGTCCACGGCAGGCGACCGAAGGCGCCGCGCGGGCTGTACTCGAACTGGCGCTGGTTGTATGGACCCGAGCAGTTGGCCACGCACAGCCAGCCGGTACCGCCGCCGCTGCCTTCACTGGAGGTGCTGCCGCCGGCCACGGTGTCGTTGGGCCACATCACGCCGAAGGCGGTGATCGGGCCACCGGACAACACCTGCAGCGTGGTGCCGAACGACCACTGCTCGTTCATCGCGTAGGCGGCGCGGAACTTGAACTGATGGCGGAAGTCGTTGAACAGCGGGCCATAGCGCTGGTTGTTGGACGGATGATCCCAGTGCTGGACCATGCCGGTGTCGCCGTAGTTGGTATCCGAATTGACCGGACCTTCGAAGTTGCCATCGCTGCGCGACCACAGGTAGGACGCGTTGAACAGCCACTTCTCATCCCACGCGCGGTCGATCTGGAATTCCAGCGCCTTGTAGGTGCGCTTGGGCTTGGAATAGCCAACCACCTCCAGACTGCCGCCCTTGCGGTAGCCATCCTTGGAGGTGTCGATGGTGATCCAGCCCTCGGTGGCGCAGCCGATGCTGGAGTCGCCCCAGATCGTCAGGCTCTCGCCCGGGTTGGCGATCGGCCACAGCGTGGTGCCCGTCGGGCCGCACGGGGTGTGGTTGATGCGCATGTCATCCAGCGCGCGGTCCATCTTGCGGTAGGTCGCGTTGACGCCCCACGACCAGGCCTGGTTGATCATGGTCTGGAAGCCGAGGATGTACTCGTCCTGGTAGACCGCCTTCAGGTCCTTGTCCACGCTCTGGCGCAGGTCGGCCGCGCCGGTGTTCATGCGGGTATCGACCGGGCCGATCTGCTGGCCGATGACCGGGGCCATGTACGGCGCACCGGTGACCGGGTTGGCCTGCTGCTGCCAGCCGTTGAGCACGTAGTAGGAGTACTCGTCGGTGAGGCCGCCGGCGAAGTTGACGTTGATGTTGTTGGTCACCGGCAGGTAATAGCGGCCGGCGTTGCCGAACAGCTTGGTGCTGCCGTCGCCCTTCATGTCCCACGAGAAGCCGAAGCGCGGCGCGATCAGGTCGTCCATCTTGATGAAGGCGTCACCATCGGCGGTGCGGTTCTCGAAGCGGTCCCAGCGCACGCCGAGGTTCAACATCAGGTTCGGGGTGATGTTCCAGATGTCTTCCAGGTAGAACGCGTTGGCCTCCGTCTCGAAGGTGCCGCCGGACACGCGGTTGCGTGCGCGCAGCATCTCGGTCACACCGGCCGGCACATAGGCGTTGGCGCCGTCCCACACTTCATCGCCGGGCCGGGCGACGTAGGCGGTGTAGCTGAGCTGGGTCGGCCCCGGGTAACGCGTGGACTGTTTGGTGGTCATCAGCTCGCGGTCGACACCGAAGCGCAGCAGGTGCGTGCCCAGCTGCCATTCGAAGTCCAACCGCGCGACTTCACGCGTGTCGTCGCGTTCGGCAATGGCGGCGCCGGTGGGATGGCAGCCCGGGCGCAGGCCGTTGAGCTTGCCCAGACGTGATGCATAGCTGGCGTCGGTGAACACCGGGCTGCACGCTTCATCCAGCGAGGAGTTGGTGAAGGCGCGCTGGTTGTTCTCGCCCACCATGGCACGTGCGGTGAAGGTCTCGCCGAAGTGGCCGGTATAGGTCGCCGACCAGTTCTTGCCACCGGTCTCGGTGACCGAATTGCCGCCCCACGCACCGATCTGATCGTCATCCCAATCGTAGTTGTACGCGCCGTTGGTGATTTCGCCCTCATCGGAGAACGCCAGCAGCGCCAGGCTGTGGTTGTCGTTGATGTTCCAATCCAGCTTGGCGCCCCAGAAGCCGTTGTCGCTCTTGTTCTTGAACCAGCTCAGCGCATCGGAGGAGGTGTTGTGGCCGGTGTCGTCGCGATCTTCATACATCGCAAACAGGAACAGCTTGTCCTTGATGATCGGGCCGGAGCCCCAGACGTTGGTCTTCAGGAACGAGCTGTTGTCGCGGCTGGCATAGGAATGCGGCGTGCCGTCGCGGTGGAAGTGGTCACGCGGGCTGGAGCGCAGCGCGCTCGGTTCGGCAGTGACTTCCACGCCGCCCTGGAACTCATTGGTGCCCGAGCGTGTCACCGCATTGATCACGCCGCCGGTGGAACGCCCGAACTCCACCGAGTAGCCGCCGGTCTTGACCTGGAATTCGTTGAAGAAGCCGAACGGCGCGCTGGAGAAGCCACGACGGGTGTACATGTCGGTGACGTTCAGGCCGTTGATGAAGACCGCGTTCTCAGCCACCGAGGAACCGGCGAAGGACAGCCCCCCGAACGAGGAATTGCCACCGACCACACCGGGTGCCAGCAATGCCACCGCCGATAGATCCTGCGCCACCGGCAGGCGCGACAGCTCCTGGCGGTTGACGTTGAACGAGGTCTCGGTGGAGTACACATCCACGCGGTTGACCACGCGGGCACCGATCACCTGCAGCGCATCGAGGTTGACCACATCGCCGCTGCTGGCCAGGTTGACCGTGGTGGTGCCGCCGACGGCCACGCTCACCGCGAACGGCTCGCCCAGCTTCTGGCCATCACGGCTGAGCTGCAGCTGGTAATCGCCGACCGGTAACTGACCCAGGCGGTAGCTGCCATCGGCACTGGCGGTGACCGTACGGGTCAGGCCGGTGCCGTTGCTGACCACCGTCACCTGGTCACCGGCAGTCGCACGGCCGGCCACGGCACCACTGACGTTCTGTGCCGAAGCGCCCATCGGCACCAGGCCGCCCAGACACACGCCGAGTGCGGCGTACAACGCCGCACGCTTCAATCGCTTTGCATTCATTCCCTGCTCTCTCCTGCAGATGTGGAATCGTGGATACCGCCGTTTACCGCTTTGCCTCCAGTGGCACCACGTGCGACTGGACGTCGTAATTCCATTGATCGAAGTACAGGTTGCCGCCGGACCACTCGACCTCACCGCGCTGGGAATCCACCGTGTCCGAGCGGACGTGCTGCTTGGCTGGCACCAGCGGCTGGCCGTAGTCGTCGTTGAAGGCGATGCGATAGGCATCCAGCCCGCCCAGATAGAAATCGCGCAGCGCCGGCTGCGGGCTCTCCAGCCGCCCGGTGGTGACATCCATCGGTACCCAGCCATAGGGCGCCAGATACACCGCGCCCCAGTCATGCAGGTTGTTGTAGCCGACCGCATCATCCGAATAGACCATGCCGGACTGCCAGCGCGCGGGAATACCGTTCAAGCGCAACAGGGCGATCAGCAGCAGCGTCTGCTGCCCGCAATCGGCATGACCGGCGTGCAGGGCGTAATCGCTGATGTTGGAGATCGTCGCGTACTCGCGCGCACCGGCCCACGGAATGGCGTCCACCGCGTCGAACAGCTTCTGCACGATCCGGTATGGATCGGTCTCCGTCCCGACGACCTTCGTCGAGAACGCGCGCAGCGCCGGGGTAAACACGATGTGCGGCGCCTGCTCGGCGAGGTACGGCGTCAGCGCAGGATCTTCCGGCGTGGGTTGGACCCTGGCTGGATCGATCGCGATATGCCGGGCGTACACAGTCACTGCATAGCGGATCTGGAACTCCGTGGGCGTGCCGGCCACCGCCTTGCGCTCCAGGTAGGCGGTCCGCTGCAGGGTGGCTTCAGGCGCCACCTGCGCGCTGGCCGGTGTACTGGCGATCCAGGTGATGTCTTCCTGCTGGCCGGGGATGGCGCGCGGGTACGGAATCCACGCGCGGAGGGTTTGCCCGGCAGGCACGGCGTCGGGCTGGACCACCAGCGACTGGGTCACCTCGATGCGACGCGGCACCAGGCTGGTCGCGCCCGTCGCGCGGGCGGCGGCGACGATCTCCTCGTGATGCAGGTGCAGATGCTCGTAAGGGCCCTCCTTCGGCGCCGGGGCATCGGGTGCCCGCCGCGCGCGTGCCTCCACGCTGAGCCGGAACAGATTGGACGGCGCGCGTTTGAAGTAGCGGCGCTGGCCATCGATATCCAGATGTTCGATCAGGCCGGCCGCGTCCCAGCGCGCGAAGTCGTCCTCGCGAAGGTCGGGGATCTGCTTGCGCAGCTGCGCCTTGGCAGCCGCCGCATCCAGGGTGAAGTCCAGTCGCATGCGACGCATGCGTTCGCGCTCGAAGGCATAGGCCTGACGATCGGCTGCCGACAGGCTCGGATCCTCCAATGCCATCGCGATGTCCGCCTCGGCCTGCGCAAACGCACCGCGGTCGATCCCGGCGATCACCGTTGGCAGTGCGGCCGGCGCAGCGGCCAGCCCCCACGGCGTTGCCAGCAGACCAGCGCACAGGCACCAGACAGCGGGCAGAGGCAATCGCGGTTTGCGCATCACAGGATCCACGGCGACACTTCCCAAGGTGCGGGTGGGGTAATCGCTGTGTAACACGCGCCTGATAGCCGGTCAATAATTTATTCTTGCTTTCGCCGAAAAAAGGAATAAATATTCCTGATACTTCCGAGGAGGGTGACCGCGTGATGATCCAGGCTTCCCCCCACCGCCCCGTGCGGTCCCGCTGGCTGTCGCGCGCCGTGGTGGCTGCACTGCTGGCCGCCAGCGTCGCGCCAGTGTGGGCCGAGGCGCCGCGTGCCGCGCCCAGCGCTGATTTCGGCGGGGTCATCGCCCTGCGCGAGGCCTACCTCAGCCCCGGCTTCTGGGCCGATCGCCTGCCCGATCCGGACCGCGTGATCCTCGATCGCGCCGGTATCGCAGCGCAG